>DATBYN010000547.1:0-3564 GCA_036513695.1 Bradyrhizobium sp.
GGGAACTTCGCACATGCGGAAACGTTCCCTCCTCGGCATGCCGATGCAATCGCAAGGCGGGGGGTTTGTTCACCCATGATTGACAGGAGACATTGAAATGCGCATCGCGCAGGTTGCCCCGCTGACGGAGGCTGTTCCCCCAAAACTCTATGGCGGCACCGAACGAGTGGTACATTGGTTGACCGAGGAACTGGTGGCGCTGGGGAACGAAGTTACCCTATTCGCCAGCGGCGATTCCCGGACGTCAGCGAAACTTGAGGCGACGTGGCCGAAGGCGCTACGCCTCGATGGTTCCGTCCGCGACCCCAACGCCCTGCACATGGTGATGCTGGAGCGCGTGCGGCAGAAATGCGACGACGAGGAATTCGACTTCCTGCACTTCCATCTCGACTATTATCCGTGGTCACTGTTCTCCCGACAGCCGACCCCGTTCGTGACCACGTTGCATGGCAGGCTGGATCTCCCCGAGCACCAGCCGGTGTTCAACACCTTCTCCGCTCCGGTGATCTCGATCTCGAACGCGCAGCGGCGTGCGGTGCCGCAGGCCAATTGGGTGCGCACCATCCACCACGGTCTGCCGGAGCAGCTTCTGACGCCGCAACCCATCAAGCCCGGCTATCTCGCGGTGCTCGGCCGGATCGCGCCGGAAAAAGGCGTCGATCGCGCAATCAAGATTGCGAGCCGATGCGGCATTCCGCTCAAGATCGCCGCCAAGATCGACCGCGCCGACCAGGATTATTATGACGAGCTCATTCGCCCGCTGATCGAGCAAAACCCGCTGGTCGAATTCATCGGCGAGATCGGCGATCCCGAAAAATCGGAATTTTTAAGCGGCGCCATCGGGCTGCTGGTGCCGATCGACTGGCCCGAGCCGTTCGGCCTCGTCATGATCGAAGCGATGGCCTGCGGCACACCGGTGATCGCCTACAACCGCGGCTCGGTCGCGGAGATCATCAACGACGGCCTGACCGGTTTTGTCGTGGAGGACGAAACCAGCGCGGTCGCCGCGGTCGATCGCCTTTCCGCTCTCAGCCGCCAAGCGATCCGCAAACAGTTCGAGGCGCGCTTCACCGCGCGGCGCATGGCACTCGACTATCTCTCGGCCTATCGCGGCCTGATGGAAGCGGCCGAGCCTCGGATCAAGCTCGTGAGCAGCGCCGAATAAAGCCGGCTACTCAATGCGCGGGCGCCAGATCGGCTTTGCCGAACCGGCGCTCGTAGGCCTTGATATAGGCTTCCGGCGACGGCCGGAGATGGCGGCGGGTCAGCGCCACCAGCTCGTCCCGGCGCGAACCGCGCAGCGCCTTGATCATATCGAGATGATCGCGGCGGGCGCGATCGAGCTGCTCGGGAAATGCGTTGGCATAAGACCTGATGCCATAAACTTTTTGCGCCAAGAGATCGATGGTTTCGATGAGGCAGGCATTGCCGCACAGGCCGTACAAAACCCGGTGGAAGCTTAAGTTGCTGTAAAACACCGTCAGCAGATCGCCGGAGGCAACGGCTGAGCTATGCTGCCGCTGCAGTTGCTCCAGCCGCTCGATATCTTTGGCGTGAACCGGAAACGGGATGATGCGGACCGCCATCACTTCGAGCTCTTCGCGAACCGTGTAGATTTCCATCACCTCCAGCGGGGTCAGTCCGCGCACCAGCGCGCCGCGATTGGGGATGCGCTCGACCAGGCCTTTCTTTTCGAGTTCGAACAGCGCCAGCCGCACGTCGCCGCGGTGGGTCTGGAACAGGTCGCACAGATCCTGCTCGACCAGGCGTTCCCGCGGCAGACGCCGCCCAAGCACGATGTCCTCCTCTATGCGTTTTGCGATGATGATCGCCGCCGGTTCTCGCGCGGGCATAGGCGGCATCTGACGGAGTTTGGCGTTCCGGGCCGTCGCAGGTTTGGCTGGCTTTCGAGCCATCATTTCCCCGATTTGAAAGATCGCGCCCGCCGATCCGGCGCAGCCGAAAGTATAACAAGCAGGTGGCGTTTTCAATTGTGAACATAATCTCGAATACCGTATTGTAAACAATCTTGGATGGGGTTACCATTCCAAAAAGCCGAACGGACCAAAAAGCGAACGGACAACGTGATCGCGCAGGGGAAACGTCATGAGAAAAGATCGCAAGAATTCTGCCATCAAGGCTGACCGGACTGAGGGATCGCCGAAGCGGCAGGGCCGCCGCGAGTTTCTGATCAAGACCGGCGGCATTCTTGCAGCCGGCGCCCTCGGCGCCGTGCCGCTGCGCGGCTGGGCCGCCGATCCCGTCAATATCGGCGCGCTCTATCCGACCACCGGAAGCATGGCGCAGATCGGGGTCGGCTGCGTCGCCGCAGCAAAACTCGCCGTCGAGATGGTCAACGACGCCGGCGGCATCAAATCGCTCGGCGGCGCCAAGCTCAACCTGATCATCTCCGACGTGCAGAGCGACACCACGGTGACGCGCACCGAGACCGATCGGCTGATCACCGGCAACAAATTGTCCGCGATCCATGGTTGCTACGCCAGCGCCCTCACCCTGATCGCCAGCGAAGTCGCCGAGCGCGCCAAAGTGCCGTTGATCACCGGCTCCAGCTCGGACCAGCTCAACAAGGGCCGCACCTACACCTTCACGCCATTCGCGCGCGCCTCGCAATTTGCGCGCGCCCAGTTGCAAATGTCGAAACTCGTCAGCGACACACCGAAGGTTGCGGTGATCTTCGAGAATACCGCGTTCGGCACCTCGACCTCGAACGGCCTCAAGGAGCTGGCGCCCGGCGAGGGCGTCGAGATCGTGATGTTCGAGCCCTATTCGGCGGGGTTTACCGACGCTAGCCCGCTGATCAACAAGGTCAAATCGTCGGGCGCCAACACGCTGTTCTCGGTGTCCTATCTGAACGACCTGATCCTGATCGTGCGCACCATCAAGCAGGTCGGCCTCAACGTCGCGATCAATGGCGGCTCCGGCGGTTTCGTCATCCCGGATTTTTACAAGAACGTCGGCAAACTGGCCGATGGGCTGCAAGGCGTGGCGCACTGGAATCACGACATGGACGCCAATGCCCAAAAGGTGAATGACGAATACAAGAAGCGCACCGGTGAATTCCTGTTCGAATATGCCGGCGGCCTGGTCGCGCAGACCTTCATGCTGGTTGACGCGCTCGAGCGCGCCGGCTCCGCCGATCCGCAAAAGGTTCGCGAAGCTCTCGCGGCGCTCGATGTCTCCTCGGGCTATGCGGCGATGGCGCCGGGCGGCAAGGTAAAGTTCGGGCCTGACGGCAAGAACATTTATGGCCACCCGGTCGGCGTGCAGTGGCAGGATGGCGATCTGGCCAGCGTGTTTCCGAAGGAAGACGCCCGCAAGCCGCTGATGAAATCGTAACACCGGTTGTTTTGAAATGTGGGAGACAGTGGCCCAGGCCGTCATCAACGGCCTGCTCATCGGCGGCATTTATGCGCTCGTCAGCATCGGCGTCACGCTGATCTTCGGCGTGGTCAAGATCGTCAATTTCGCCCAGGGCGAATTCGTGATGATCGGGATGTACATCTCGTTCTTCCTCGCCAACCAGTTCGGCATCGATCCCCTGCT
>DATBYN010000548.1:0-3988 GCA_036513695.1 Bradyrhizobium sp.
TCCGAGAATTCCGAAGGCCAGCACCGCCGCGGTGGCATACAGGAAGATGGGGCGCAGCCGCCAATGGTCGAGCCCTTGGCCTACCGTCCTCGCCTCGTGATCGTATCCCATGATCGCTTGCGTGTTCGGCGCAAACCAGGCCAGCGCGGCATAGACGACAACGAAGGCGGTGTAGGCCATTTCGCCGCGGCCGAAAACGATATGGGTGGGATCGGCCATCTTCGCGAGGATGGACAGCGCCGATGACACGCTTTCAGCGCGGAAAAACACCCATGCGACCACGACCGACAGGAAGGTCAGCGCGAAAGCGGCCAGACGAGCAGGCCGCTCGAAGCGCGGCGCGATCGCCGGACCATAATTATTCCAGACGTGGTTGATGCAGAGATAGAGGCCGTGCAGGACGCCCCAAATGACAAAGGTCCAGGCCGCGCCGTGCCAGAGGCCGCCGAGCGCCATCGTCACCATCAAATTGACATAGCGCGCGAGCGAGCCATGCCGATTTCCGCCGAGCGATATGTAGAGATAGTCGCGCAGGAAACGCGACAGCGTCATGTGCCAGCGCCGCCAGAAATCGATGATGCTGGTGGCCTTGTAGGGCGAGTTGAAATTGAGCGGCAGGAAGATGCCGAACATCAAGGAGATTCCGATCGCCATGTCGGAATAGCCGGAGAAATCGAAATAGAGCTGGAACGTATAGGCCAGCGCGCCGATCCAGGCCTGGTCGAATGACGGCGGCGACGGGCCGAACGCGAGCGCGACCAGCGGCTGGATGCCGTCGGCGAGACAGGTTTTCTTGAACAGGCCGATCGCGAAGATGATCAGACCGCACAGGATCAAATGCGGATCCGGCCGTTTTGTCTCGGCGCGCTCGAATTGCGGGATCATATCCTTGTGGTGCAGGATCGGCCCGGCGATCAGATGCGGAAAGTATGTGACGAACAGCGCATAATGCGGCAGCCGGTAATGCGCGACCTTGCCGCGATAGGCGTCGACCAAGAATGCGATCTGGGTAAAGGTGTAGAACGAAATTCCGACCGGAAGCAGGATCTCGACCATGTAGTTGGTTGCAAAGATCGCATTGTAATTGGCGGCGAGAAAACCGGCATATTTGAAGATGCCGAGCACCACAAGATCGCCCGTGACCCCAAGCGTCAGGACCGCCAGTCGCAGGACGGCGCGCAGGCGCCCGGCGATCAACAGCCAGCCAATGAGGTAATTGAACGCAACCGACGCCAGCAATAGCGGCACGAACTGCCAGTTGCTCACGGCATAGAAGGCGAGCGACGCCAGCGCCAGCCAGATCACGGGGAAAAGATTGCTCAGCCGGCCGAGCGCGAAATAGCCGAGCAAGGCAACCGGCAGGAACAAGAAGATGAACGGGTAGGAGTTGAAAAGCATCGGGTTACTCTGGCGGGTCAAAAAAGCCTAAACCACACAACCCGCCCGTCAACAAGCCGGGCGGGGGCTGGCGCGATTGTGGCGCCTCTCGCAATCCGCTAAATCGCACCGATATGGGGGATTGGGGCCGTGGCCGTATTCGCGAGTACCGAACGAGGATTTAAGTGACCCAACCGACAGAGAAAAATAGCCCCCTGCCCGCGCCGACGGCGCCGCGTCGGCCGCATTCGTTCACCCGCCATGGCATCACGGTGGTCGACGATTATGCCTGGCTGAAGGACGAGAACTGGCAGGACGTGCTGCGCGATCCCTCGGTCCTCGACGGCGATATCCGAAACTATCTCGAAGCGGAAAATGTCTATACCGAGAGCCTGCTCGGCCATACCGCGCCGTTGCAGAAGAAGCTGGTCAGTGAGTTGCGCGGACGCATCAAGGAAGACGATTCCAGCGTGCCTGCGCCGGATGGCCCCTTTGCCTATATGCGCAAATTCCGCGAAGGCGGCCAACATGAAATGTTCGGGCGCATACCGCGGGATGGCGGCGAGACCGAGATCGTGCTCGATGGCGATGCGTTGGCGGCAAACCAGGAATATTTCAAGTTCGGCGGTGCGCGGCATTCGCCGGACCACCGGCTGCAAGCCTGGAGTGCCGATATCAAGGGCTCGGAATATTTTACCATCCGTGTGCGCGAGTGGGCTACCAAAGCAAACCTCGACGATATCGTCGAGGAAACCGACGGCGCGGTGGTGTGGAGCGCGGACTCCAAGAGCTTCTTCTATGTAAAGCTCGACGACAACCACCGCCCGATGCAGGTCTGGCTTCATCGCCTGGGGACCAGGCAGGCCGACGACATTTTGGTATACGAGGAAAAGGATCCCGGCTGGTTCACGCATGTGCACGAGAGCAGCAGCGGCCGTTTCTGCGGAATCCACAGCGGCGACCATGAAACCTCAGAGCAGCGGCTGGTCGATCTCGCTAGTCCCGAGACGCCGCCGCTTCTGGTCGCGGCGCGCGAAACCGGCGTGCAATATTCGGTCGCGGACCGCGGCGATCAGTTGTTCCTTCTCACCAACGCCGATAGCGCGATCGACTTCAAGATCGTCACCGCGCCGCTCGCTGCGCCCGCGCGCGCCAACTGGCGCGATTTCGTTCCGCATCGCGCCGGCGTCTATATCATGGATATCGAGCTTTACGCCGGCCATCTGGCGCGGCTGGAACGCGCCAATGCATTGCCCGCCATCATCATCCGCGATCTCAAATCAAGCGAGGAGCACGCGATCGCCTTCGACGAGACGGCCTATTCGCTGGACACCATGGGCGGCTATGAATTCGACACCACGAATTTGCGCTTTTCCTATTCGTCGATGACGACGCCGTCCGAAGTCTATGATTACGACATGGCGAGCCGGACGCGGATTCTGCGCAAGCGGCAGGAAATTCCCTCAGGTCATAATCCCGCCGACTACGTCACCACCCGCATCATGGCGACCTCGCACGACGGCGCCGAAGTGCCGGTGTCGATCTTGCACCGCAAGGACCTCGTGCGTGACGGAAGCGCGCCGTTGTTGCTGTACGGCTACGGCTCCTATGGCATGGCGATGCCGGCGGCGTTTAACTCTTACCGGCTGTCGCTGGTCGATCGCGGATTTGTCTATGCGATCGCCCATATCAGGGGCGGCACCGACAAAGGCTGGGGCTGGTATCTCGACGGCAAGCGCGAGAAGAAGACCAACAGCTTTGATGATTTTGCCGCCAGCGCGCGGGCGCTGATCGAAGCGAAATATACGGATGTAAAACGCATCGTCAGCCAGGGCGGCAGCGCCGGCGGCATGCTGATGGGCGCAGTGGCCAATCGTGCGGGAGAGCTGTTCGCCGGCATCGTCGCGGAAGTGCCGTTCGTCGACGTGCTCAACACCATGCTCGACGATAGTTTGCCGCTGACGCCGCCGGAATGGCCGGAATGGGGCAACCCGATCGAAAGCGAGAAAGACTTCAGGACGATTCTCTCGTATTCGCCTTACGACAACGTCGCGGCCAAGGAGTATCCGGCTATTTTGGCGATGGCCGGATTGACCGACCCGCGCGTCACCTATTGGGAGCCGGCCAAATGGATCGCGCGATTGCGCGCGACCATGCGCGGCGGCGGTCCGGTGCTGCTGCGCACCAACATGGGCGCCGGCCATGGCGGCGCCTCCGGCCGCTTCAGCCGTCTCGACGAAGTCGCGATCACGTATGCGTTCGCGTTGTGGGCAGTGGGAATGGTGGACGCGACTTCGTAGCACGCTGCTCTTCTCCCCCGCCCCGCTCTTCGCGGGGAGAGGGCTGGGGTGAGGGGCTGCTTCAGCGAATTCTGAAGCTGAAGTATACGCGGTGAGTCCCCTCACCCGAAATTCGCTGCCGCGAATTTCGACCTCTCCCCGCAAAGAGCGGGGCGAGGTCAGGAAACACTACCGCCCTGTCTTCTTCCGCCACGCCGCGAAATCTATCAGCGTCTGCTCGTCGGTTGCGGGATAGAGCCCGAGGATCGAGCGGCCGGCGCGGACCTGCTCGGTGACAAAATCCTCGAATGCGGTCATCTCGAAGGCCTCAA
>DATBYN010000549.1:0-16972 GCA_036513695.1 Bradyrhizobium sp.
GCAGCCAAGACATTCAAGACAGGTTGCGTGCTGCTGGATGTCCGCTTGCCCGGCATGAGCGGACTGGATGTCCAGACGCAACTGCTCAAGATGAGAACCGACCTCGCGGTTATTGTCGTGACCGGTCAAGGGGATATTCAAACGGCTGTTCGCGCGATGAAGGCGGGTGCAACCGATTTCCTGGAGAAGCCATACAGCGACCACGCTTTGCTCGGGTCGATCGAGATGGCCTTCGGCAAAGGGACCTTCTCCGATCGCGATCGCGATATCGCCGACGCCGCCCGGCGGGTGGCAACCCTCAGTCCGCGCGAACGCGAAGTCCTTGAGGGGCTGCTGACGGGCCGGCCGAACAAGTTGATCGCCTATCACCTCGGAATCAGCGTGCGCACGGTCGAGGTCCACCGCGCGCGCATGATGGAGCGGCTGGGAGTGCGTCAGCTCGCAGAGGTCATACGCCTGGGCGTCATTGCAAGGCTGAGCACTTTCCTGCCCGACAACAAGCGAAGGGGCTAGACCGCAATCCTGCCTGGCCGCAATCGCTTCAGGCCGCCATCGAGCCCTCGCCAGAGCGGTCTTCCAGAGCGCCCCGGTTCAGAATTTTGACCGTTCGCTTGCCTGCCAGGGTAATGACGCCGCGCTGCTGCAGGTCGGTGATGGAGCGGCAGACCGTCTCGACCGAGACCGCGAGATAATCGGCGATATCATAGCGCGAGACCGGCAGTTCCACTTGCCCCTTGGTTTCTGATGCACGCCCGGCAAGCGAGAGCAGGAAAGAGCCGACCTTCTCGAGAGCGGTGATGCCCCCGAGGATCAGGAGTTGGTCCTGGGATCGGGAAAGGGACTGGAGCGCGACTTCGCGGAGCTCCCGCGCGAACTGAGGGTCGCGCTCGGCGAACTGTTCGACCCGGCCGCCAGGGTAGCTTGCCAGCACGGTCTCCTCGACGATGGCTTCGGTCGTCCCCTCCCTCCTGGTGTCCGGGATAAAGAAGAAATCCCGCGGCAACATCAGATCGACGATTTGCCGCCGGCCGTCCGAGCGGATCGTGCATCGCCGGACCGCGCCGGCGATCACGTAATACCAGTGGCCTGCAGACCCCGAACTATTGGGAATTTCCTGGCCACGATGGCAGCGCATAATTGTGGCAAATGCATCCAGGCGCTTCAACGCATGGGGTTGCGCCGAAAGTATCCGCCGATAGTAGTCTGCTGGATGGCTTCTCGCTTTCATGACCGCATCCTTTTGTCTCGAAAACCCCTTGGCGTCGTGAGGAACGCAGCGCCCTTCGAACAAACCGTCTCGCATCTCTAAAGATCAGGCCATTAGGAGAATCTGCTTACCGTAAAACTACGTAACACAGTCCGCGGATAACACCCGGATAACACCCTGCGGAGAGCGAACATTGAAGTGCTCAAAATTGATTGCAATCAACGACGTAACTGGGTTGGGGCCCTAACAGCAACACGCTGCGGCGAGCCGCCAATCTGGCACGAGGCAGAAACAGAGGTAGAAAAATGTCACCTATCCTAGCTGCCGGAACCGTTGCGCCGAACTTCACGCTGCGTGTCACCCCTGATCAAAATCTCGCGCTCGCGGACTTGCGGGGAAGGCCGGTAATCCTGGCGAACGATCATGGCCACCTTGAAAATTCCAGTCTCGCATAGTGATCACATCCGCGGCCCTGCAAACGCGCCGATTACGCTTGTCGAATACGGCGACCATGAATGTCCGCATTGCGCGCGGGCTCATCCCATCGTCAATCAGGTTCGATTGTCGTTTCGTCGGCGTCTGCAATTTGTTTTCCGTCATTTCCCACTGACCGAAATACACCCGCATGCCGAGATCGCCGCCGAAAGCGCGGAGTTCGCCGGCGCAGCGGGGCTGTTTTGGGATATGCACGATGCCTTGTTCGAAAACCAGAGCCCGCTGAGGATCACCACGATTTTCCCGATCGGCGCGGAGCTCGGGCTTCCCGAAGCCGCAATGCGCTTGAGACGGGCCAGTTCAGAAACAAGGTGCGCAGCGATTTCATGGGCGGCGTCCGCAGCGGCGTCAACGCCACACCGACCTTTTTCATCAACGGCGTGCGGCACGATGGTGCGTATGATTACGCGTCGCTGGTGGCGGGAATCCAGATGCACACCGCCGCCGACACCAGCACGTGACGGATTTTTCGAGACAGCCGCTCAGATCAGGATGACGCTCAGATCAGGGTGACCTTTTTCGATAAAGATCGTTCGAATTGACGATCGTCAGTGCTGTCTTGATCTCCCCGAATTATCCATCCGTCCATGCAAAACTTCTCAGGAGAGAACCATGCTTGCCTTCACAGGATTCCGAACCTCGCTGAAACCTGGCACAGATGCAACTTCCTCGCTCGCCGGACGAAGACGCTCTTTCGACTGGATGATCTGGACGGCGCTTGCGATGTTCCTCGCGACGAGTTCTGCGCTGCCGCAAGCCGGTGTATCACTCGTCAAGGTCGACCTTTCGGTCGTCGCGCAAGGATATCGGTTGAGCAAGGTGATCGGCAGCAGCGTCATCAACGACAAGAATGAAAAGATCGGCACCATCGATGACTTGATCGCGGACAAGGACAAGAAACTGTTGAGTTTCGCAGTCCTGCAGGTCGGTGGCTTCCTCGGTGTCGGCGGGCGCCTGGTGGCGGTGCCGTTCGACAGTCTTGTCATCGACGATAAGGCAGGCAAGGTCACGCTCCCCGGTGCGACAAAGGACGAGCTGAAGAAATTGTCGCAATTCAACTATCCGGCGTGACCGAACTGGAAAAAACGATGCTTGCATCGTCAGACGATGTCCTGGACAAGGTCCGCACCCGTGAGGTGACGGGCGTCTTCCATTCGCGGAAGGCGCTCGTCGATGCCGCGGAAGAGCTGCTGGTGTCAGGATTCGACCGCGCCGATATCGATGTCAGTGCATCGATCGATGAGCTGCAGCGGCGATTGAGCTACGGCGCGATCCCTGCCCCGGATATTGCCGATGTCCCGACCGCGCCGCGGCAGCCTTTTTTGGGCGACGACGATGTAGAGGTCGCGGACGCCGTCGTCGGCTGCGTCGCCGGTGGCGCTGCGGCAGTCGCCATGGCGTTCTTTCTTGTCGTAAAGGACTTCAGGCCGATCCCGGTCAGCATTTTATCGGTTCTGACCGGGTTCATTATAGGCGGCGGGGCGGTGCTTTGGGCGCGTCGGCGGTTGCAGCGCGAGCGCGCGCGAGGATTAGAGAAGCTTGCCGAAGCTCACGGCTTGCTGATTTGGTTACGCGTCCGATCCCCGGAGCAGGAAACCCGAGCTCAGGAAATTCTAATGCGGCATGGCGGGGAAGCCGTCCATGTTCACGAAATTGAGCTCGCGAAACGGCCGGAAGATCTTCCGCTCCACGAGCTGCGGCCCGACCCCTGGCTGGGTGACGAACGGCTCGGGCAGCCATAGCCGGGCGACGTTCGCAAGGTACCGTCCTCACGACGACGCTCCCTCCCCGTGAACGATAAACTTGAGACGGAAGTTGATGGTCGTCATAGCCGCGATCGCCGTTTCTCCTAAATTGGCCGCGATCGGCAACGTCATCAGCCGAGCCCGCAAATCCCACTTTTGTCCAGATGAGGAGCCACGATCATGAAATCCGACAGTGAAATAGAACGCGATGTTCGGGACGAGCTGAAATGGGATCCGGACCTTGACGCTTCGGATATTGCGGTCTCGGTCAAGGATGGCGTTGTCACGCTGGCGGGCTTTACCAAGAGCTACACCGACAGGCTCGAAGCCGAGCTGGCCGCGAAGCGGATCGCCGGCGTTCGCGCAGTCGCGAACGATATCGAGGTCCGGCTGCCTGCGATCGATCAACGCCCCGATCCGGACATTGCGCGCGACGCGGTGTCGGCCCTGAAGGCCGAATTGCCGATCTCCCATGACCGGATCAAAGTCATCGTCAAGGATGGCTGGGTAACTCTGGAAGGCGCGGTGGAGTGGCAATATCAAAAAACCACCGCTGAAAACGCCGTGCGCAAGGTGAAGGGCGTCAAGGGCGTGACCAACGTCGTCACGGTGAAGCCCAAGGTGCAACCCTCGGAGCTTCAGCACAAGATTATGGAAGCGTTCAAGCGAAACGCCGAGGTCGACGCCAATCGGATCACCGTCGAAGCCAACGGCAGTGAGGTGATACTGAAAGGCACTGTTCGCTCCTGGATCGAACGCGAGGAAGCCGAACGCGTCGCCTGGTCGGCGCCCGGCGTCACCAAGGTCGAAGACCGGATCGTGGTCAGTCCGTAAAGCCGCCACCTTGCTCGCACCCAACGACAAGTCCTCAAGCTGAAAAAGGAGAATCCCATGAGGTTAAGATCACTAGTTCCGTCTCGAGAGCCCAACGTATTGATGCCGCCTGGCTTCGGATTGTTCGGCCTGCATCGCGAGATCGACCGGCTGTTCAACGAATTCGCGCAGGGAGTAGGACCCGACGGCGCAAAGAATATCGTTCCCAGCATCGAAATCTCGGAGACCGACAAGGCGATCGAGATCAGCGCGGAGATGCCAGGGCTCGAGCGCAAGGATGTCGAGATAACGATCGAGGATGACACGCTCACCATCCGCGGCGAGAAGAAGATCGAGGAAAACCAGAAGGACAAGAATGTCCAGCATAGCGAGCGGGCCTATGGCGTGTTCCTCCGCGTGCTGCAATTGCCTCCCGGCATCGATCTGTCGAGCGTGCAGGCAACCATGTCGAACGGGGTTTTGAAGATCACGATTCCGAAGCCGGCCAAACCCGAGCCAAAGAAGATCGAGGTCAAGGAAGAGCCCAAGCAAGAGACCAAGCAAGCCGCTTGACGTCCCCCGAGCGGTCGCGGGACGCGCTTGCCGTTTTCCTCCCGACGCGCTTCGCGCGTCCCGCATGTGATCGAAGATAGCCGCTTACACGCATCTAATGAACAAGGAGCCTGATCATGGCGAAAGCAATTGGCATCGATCTCGGTACTACCAACTCTTGCGTTGCCGTGATGGAAGGAAACAAGGCCAAGGTCATCGAGAATGCCGAAGGCGGCCGCACCACGCCGTCGATGGTCGCTTTCACCGATGATGGCGAAATCCTGGTCGGGCAGCCGGCCAAGCGCCAGAGCATCACCAATCCGGAAAACACGATTTATGCCATCAAGCGGTTGATCGGCCGGCGCTATGACGACCCGATCACCGCGAAAGACAAGGCGATGGTGCCCTACCATATCGTGCCTGGCGATAACGGCGACGCATGGGTCGAGATCAGAGGCAAGAAATACTCACCCAGCCAGATCAGCGCGTTCATTCTAACCAAAATGAAGGAAACGGCCGAAGCCTATCTCGGCAGCACTGTAACGCAGGCGGTGATTACCGTGCCGGCCTATTTCAACGACGCGCAGCGTCAGGCGACCAAGGATGCCGGCCGGATCGCCGGTCTTGAAGTATTGCGTATCATCAACGAGCCGACCGCGGCAGCGCTGGCTTACGGACTCGAAAAGAAGGGGAGCGGCAAGATCGCGGTATACGATCTTGGCGGAGGCACGTTTGACATTTCTATCCTCGAGGTCGGCGACGGCGTGTTCGAGGTCAAATCGACCAATGGTGATACCTTCCTCGGCGGTGAAGATTTCGACAAGCGGATCATCGACTATCTGGCTGACGAATTCCGTAAAGAAAATGGCATCGATCTGCGCAAGGACCGCCTTGCGCTGCAGCGGCTCAAGGACGCCGCCGAAAAGGCCAAGATCGAGCTTTCGAGCGCCACCCAGACCGACGTCAATCTGCCGTTTATCACGGCGGATCAGAACGGGCCGAAGCATCTGAACATCAAGCTCTCGCGCGCGAAGCTCGAGGCCCTGGTCGACGACCTGATCCAGCGCACCAACGAGCCGTGCAAAGCCGCATTGAAGGACGCAGGCCTGCAGCCGTCCGACATCAACGAGGTCGTGTTGGTCGGCGGGCAAACCCGGATGCCGAAAGTCCAGGAAACCGTGCAGAAACTGTTCGGGCGTGAGCCGCACAAGGGCGTCAATCCGGACGAAGTGGTCGCGATCGGCGCCGCGATCCAGGCCGGCGTGCTGCAGGGCGACGTCAAGGATGTGCTGCTGCTCGACGTGACCCCGCTGTCGCTCGGCATCGAGACGCTCGGCGGCGTCATGACAAAACTGATCGACCGCAACACCACCATTCCGACCAAGAAGAGCCAGGTTTTCTCCACCGCCGAGGATAATCAAACCGCGGTCACCATCCGCGTCTTCCAGGGCGAGCGAGAGATGGCGGCCGACAACAAGCTCCTCGCCCAGTTCGACCTGGTCGGGATCCCACCCGCGCCGAGAGGTGTCCCGCAAATCGAGGTCACCTTCGATATCGACGCCAACGGCATCGTCAACGTATCGGCCAAGGACAAGTCCACCGGCAAGGAGCAGAGCATCCGGATTCAGGCATCCGGCGGCCTGACCGAGGCTGATATCCAGAAGATGGTCAAGGAGGCCGAAGCTCACGCCGAAGAGGACACGCGCCGCAAGGAGCTCGTCGAAGCGCGCAATCAGGCCGATGCGGCGATCTATACTACCGAGAAAGCACTGAAAGAGGCGGAGACGAAGATTCCCGCCGACCTCAAGAGAGAGGTCGAGCAGGCGATCGCCGACACGAAGCAAAGCCTGACGGCGGAGAATCCGCAAACCATTCGCCAGGCAACGGAACGACTGATGCAGGCGGCATCCAAGATCGGCGAAGCCCTGAATCGCGCCGCCGCGCGAGGCGCCGGTGGTGGAGGTGGGCAAACGGGGTCGTCCGGCGGCGGAAGTGGCTCCTCGGGTGACGACGTCGTCGATGCCGAATTCGAAGAAGTCGATCCTCGCGACCGCAAGGCGTCCTGAAGCAGGAGGCCTTGCGCGTGACGCGCGGCGGCAAGATATCGGAGTAGTGAGGTTTAGGAGTATGACATGGCGACCAACACCATGGACAACGATGTCGACCGGTCAGTTACCGGCCAAAGCAAAGACGAAAGTAAAGAAACCGATCTGGCATCCGAAATTGTCTCTTTGCGCGACCGCTTGATGCGAGCGCTGGCCGAGACGGAGAATACCAGGCGCCAGGGCGAACGGCGCGCGGAAGACGCCCAGCAATACGCGATCACGAATTTTGCCCGCGAGTTGCTGCAAGTCGTTGACAATCTGCGCCGGGCCATCGAGGCCCGCGCGGCCGATCCGAGCGCGCAAAGGTCAGACGGATTGCTGGAGGGCGTCGCGGCGACCGAGCGCGTTCTGATGCAAATTCTTAACCGCTTCGGCGTCAGGGAAATCGGCGCGCTCAACGAGCCGTTCGATCCCAAGAAGCACGAAGCGGTCATGGAAACGGATGAGACCGAACAGCCCCCTGGGAGCGTGGTCCAGGTTCTGGAAGACGGCTACATGCTTCACGACCGCCTGTTGCGGCCGGCGCGCGTGGTCGTGGCCAAGTCCGCGCAACAACCGTTGCAGGCGGCAGAACAATGAGACCACATTCGCCCGGCTTTGCCGGCGTGCAGACAGGAGTGGGCATTGGCCGCGGATCCCTACACAACGCTGGGCGTGAACAAGGGCGCAACGCAAGACGAGATTCAGAAGGCCTATCGGCGCCTGGCGAAAAAACTGCACCCGGACCTCAATCCCGGCAACAAGGCTGCTGAAGAAAAGTTCAAGGAGATCTCGGCCGCCTACGATCTGCTGGGTGATCCGGACAAGCGCGCGCGCTTTGACCGCGGCGAAATCGACGCCTCTGGGGCGGAGCGGCCACGCCAGCAACAATATTACCGAGATTTCGCCGATCAGGACGGCTGGTCAGCCTACACCAGCAATTCCGGTTTCGCTGATTTCGGCGATTACGCTGGAGCTGAAGATATTCTCTCGGAGATTTTCGGCCGCGAAGGCCGTGCGGGCCGCCGCCGGCGGGGCCAGGACGTCCGCTATCACCTCGAGCTTTCCTTTCTGGATGCCGTCAATGGCGGCAAGCAATCGATTATCCTCCCTGACGGCAGTACGCTCGACGTCAATATCCCGCCGGGAACGCGGGATGGCCAGATTCTGCGCTTGAGGGGTAAAGGCCGACCGGGAGTGGGCGACGGTCCGCCCGGCGATGCGCTGATCGAGATCAGCGCGCTGCCGCATCCCTACTTCACCCGCAAGGGCGACGACATCCATCTGAATTTGCCGATCTCCCTGAAGGAGGCGGTGCTGGGCGCCAAGGTCAAGGTGCCCACCCCCGGTGGGACGGTCACGGTAGCGGTGCCAAAATGGTCGAACACCGGTCGCGTTCTCCGGCTGAAAGGACGCGGCGTGCCGCGTGCCGATGGCAGCAAAGGTGATGAATACATCAAACTGATGCTGATGCTCCCGGAAAAGCCGGATCCGAAACTCGAAGCGTTCGTCGCGGAGTGGCAGCCTGTGGAATACAGTCCGCGGCAATCGATGGGAGTGTGATGATGGAGACCCAGGAGTTCATCGCCCGATCGCATCTTGATGCTCCGACACTTGATGCCTGGATAGAGGCAGAATGGCTGGCGCCTCTCACCAGCGGCAAGACCCCGCTCTTTTCCGACGCCGACCTCGCGCGGGCGCGGCTGATCCAGGATCTCAGGCTGGATTTCGGCGTGAACGACGAGGGCGTCGCGATCATTTTGCATCTGCTCGATCAATTGCACGGGCTGCGCTGCCTGGTGAGGGATATTCACGCGATGGAATTAGCCGATCGCGCCAAGGATGTCGGCTGACGGGCGCCGCACCAAGGCGGCCGGCGTCTCAATGGAACTCATAGCGAAGGATGGCAGTCAGCGGAGCCCGATCCGGCAATTCGTCCTTCCGCGCACCCATCACCCTGGCTCCCGTATACAGCGCGCGCCGCGCGACTTCGTCGACCACGCTATAGTTCTCGGCATCATCGGAGGCAGAGTAAATAACGCTGCCGTCGATGTCGCTGACGAGGCCGGGAATGACCGCATCAAGATCGACCAGAAGCTGCTCGATGGCGCCTGCGGTTGCGGCATGCGCGGCGTAGGAGACGTCGGTGGTTGCAAGCCGTGGCTTTAGTTCGTCGTAGCGCGCGATCACCGCCTTCAGTTCGCGGGAGTAGAGGCGGTCGAGGATCGGGATTGCGGCGTCTTCCAACTCGGCATCCGTGCGCGTGTCCGGATTTCCCCCGATCATTTCATCGGCCAGCCTCGGATAGGTGTTGGCCGCGCGGAACATCGAGGCCAGCGGCTCCTCGGCGGCAAGAACCAGCGGTGCGCTCTGTCCTGCGAGCACGCCATGTATGGCGTGTTCGACCTTCCTGACATACTGCTGCAACAGCACCTTCTCGCCTTCCAGGTTCTGCAGCCTGCGGCGCGGGGCCCGCACATGAAAGGATGGACGACGCGTCGCTTCTTCCGCGCTGCCGGGAAGATCTGGAACTTGCTGCCGCTGCGGCGGGAAATTGGCAAACGCGTGGATCAGTCGAACGCTCTCCTCCGCCAGCGCGAGCACGAAGACGTCGTGCGGCGACGTCATGGCCCGTATCAGTGGCGTCAGGTGAAATCGGTCCGCCACTTCGGCCAACGGCTTCGGCCGGTTAGGCAGGCGGAACGTCTGCGTCATGCCTGTCGTGGCCAGTACCCCCAACCCGCTCGCCTGATAGTGCCAGAACTGCTCGATCGGATCTGGCTTTGCGCGTTGCAGCTTTCTGATCTTGTCCTCATCCTGGACGTCATGTTCAGGCCCTGCGAGCTGCTCGAAACGCTCCTCGAAAGCGCTAATGTCCTTCTTATTGGTACCGGCTTCCTTCAACTGCAACACTGCTTCCCTGGCGATATCCTTGAACGCCACGCGATTGACCCTGGCATCCTCACCTAACGGGGACGTCGGTAAATACAGAGAAACGCAAATCTCGCCCTTGATCTGCGCAAGGTGCTTGAACTCAGCGAGCGTTGGAATATCGATGTGAAGCATCGGCCCCTCGTTTAGCGCCGGCCCGGAGACATTCGCTCCGGATTGCGATATTCGCCGACGCGCCGTGCGCCGGCATTGATAGCCATCAAATCACGGCGGCCAACCCAGCGCCCACGCGAAAAAGCAGGTGGCGGCAAATCCGATCAAAGCGTGACCCCATTCCAGTAAGCCCCAGTCCCACATCAGTTGGCGCACCGGCGAGACCGCCCTCCCCGGCGGCAACGCGCAGAGCCAGACGTTGACCGGCACCATCACAAAATAGGCATATGGCCAGCTCGCCAGGATCGTGGTGCCACCAATGATCCAGCGGACGTCGCCGTTGGTCTTGAATTGGACGAAAGCGAAAATTGCCGAGATGACGGCAAAGACCGACAATATCAGGGTGCCGCGCCGGTTGCTCACCCTCCATTCCTTGATCATCTCGGGGCCGGAGAGCTTCAGCCGAGCAGGCTGTTCGACAAGACAGATATAAATCGCCGCACCCAGGAAGCTGGCGGCGGCAGCGTATGCGTATAAGCCTGGCCGCATCGTGTTGGCTCCTGATCCGGCTGGTTGTCCAGTCAATGCGACATGAACACGGGTGCGGTCATCGACTTCAGCATATTGCGGGTCACGCCGCCCAGAATGAGCTCGCGCAGCCTGGCGTGGCCGTAGCCGCCCATCACGATCAACGTTCCGGAAACGTCGGCGACGTAAGACAAGATCGCGTTGCAGACGTCGATGTCGGCCGCCGGGACTGTCACGATTTTGACCTTGACGTCATGGCGCGCCAGATGTTTCGCCATTTCGGCGCCGCGAATGACGTTCGGGGGATCATCCGTCTTTTCGTTCAGCACGATCAGCAGGTCGACCGTCCTCGCCTTGACGAGGAGCGGCAGCCCGTCATTGATGGCGCGCGCCGCCGAGCGGCTGCCGTCCCAGCAACACACCACGTGGTCGAGCTTTAATCCATCCTTCTGGATGTACGGCACCACGATGAGCGGGCGCCCGGACTCGAACAGGGAAGCTTCGATCATGTCGTCATTGTCCACGCCGTTCGGTTCGGACTGAATGAACACGCTGAGGTCGAAACGCCGGGCGAGTGTCGAGAAGATCGAGGGTGCGGCCGCCCCCATGGTCTTGAGCAGGCGGTGCTCGGCGGAAACCAGGCTGCGCCGGGCGGCGGCATCGAAGCGTTCGATCGCGGCCAAAGCGGCTTTCTCACTCTCGGCGATCGCCTGCGCCAGGATATCGGGTGCAATTTCCAGCGTGACATAGCCGGGAAACTCCGGCGCATATGCGAAGGCAACCCCGGCGACATGGGCGTCAAAGGTCTCCGCGATACTGATGGCAAAATCGCGGGCCGGATCGCGTGCGATTCGATCCTCGAGATTGACGATAATGTCCTTGATCATCGAAATACTCCCGCAGAGAACGTGAGGCTTCCCCCGGAGCATTGTCGAGGTCTGCGCTATCGAGAGCATTGATGGCGGTCAACGTGACCTGCCACTCGTTCATCAATGTGAACACCCGCCCGCTCACTCATCTCTCAGGAACCAAAACGGCTCATTGCAGTTTCCTGAGCACCGTTCCGGAAGCGTAGACACTTCCTTTTCTCCAGTCGGCGTTGCCTCGCGCGATCCGTGGTTTTTTGTGTTGTTGTATTTCGTCGCGATCGCCCTTGGTTCGTCGAATGTTTGGACTCGGTCCAGGGAGCCCATGCCTCGCTACTATTTTCATTTCCGGAGCGGATCGTCGATATTCGAGGACGACCTCGGTGAGGAATTTGTGGATGCCGCCGCGGCCTTGCAGCAAGCCAAGCGGATCGCCCTCGAACTGGCACGAGCCGGTGAACCCATGAACTCTGTAATCGTCGTAGCCGAGGGCGATCGGGAGCTTTTCGAGGTTCCGCTGTCGGAACACGGCAACTAGGACGGATGCCCATATGCGAGGGCATCGGCGCAGCCCCTCGCCGATGGGGCGAGATACGTGGGCCATGTCACCTGACGTCAGTCAGCCGGTCTCGGCAAGCGCTGGCATTGCCGCAATGTTGGGTGAACCCGCGGTCGCTCAGTAACAGTCCTCTACGCGGCGAATGTGCCAACCCCATCCGTCCCAAAAGCGTTCGCGCCGGATGTAGCATCGCGGGGCGAAATAGACCGGCTCGTAGTCGTAAGCGTAATAGGGCCTGGGTGCCGCGAGCGCAGCGCCGATGAGGGCGCCTGCCGCCAAGCCGCCGATGACGGGAGCGACGGGAAAACCATGGTGCCATCGAGCCTCCGCCGTCGTCGGGCTCGCCACTGCGCCGATTGCGAGCGTTGCACTAACTGCGAGCGTGACCAGGATTTTTTTCATCACACGACTCCACTTCTTCGATAACGTCCGACATCGACAAATGTAACTGATCGGCATTTGGCTGGCATTGGCGTTCGTCAAGAACCGGCTGCCGTTATCGAACGTACCAGTTGTTCTGCTTGCGGCGACACTCAACAAAGACGATTCCGGAGTTGATCACCGTCATGGCGACGAACCTGATGACCTGTCTGCTACGAAGCTGGCGTCCTTGGTCAATCTATCAACTTGAACGGGAGAATATCGATGGCCGTAACACTTAACCGAAGCGCATTCGAGCATGCAAAAGAACTCATCAACGAGGGAAGATTCGTGTTCGACGAGCGCGATGCCTGGAGCGAACACCAGCCGTCGGCGCAGCAGGAGAATGAGTTCATCCAACGCCATGGCTTTGCCGAATACGGCAAGTGGCATTTGGGAATCAACAACGAAAAACCCGAGGACACCAAAGGACACTACGAGTTTCCCTATGGAGATTTCAAAGACGTCCATCGCTGCGGGCTACTGTCGGCCGAAAGCCGCGCGGGCCAATACAAACATTATGACATCGAGAACGCGGCGGCCCATTTGCATGGAATGCTGGACGCCCGGAAAGGCGCGTCTTCCCCGAAGCACTCCCGCTCCTCGGGAAAGACAGCGCGCGGGTCCCGGCATCCGGCGCGATAACCGGTTTGCCTGCTCAGCGGTTTACGGCCCAAAACACCAGGCTGAACACCACGCTAAGGAGCAAACAGGTAATGAGCGGGAAGTAGAATGTCACATTTTCCCGCTCAATCACGATGTCGCCGGGGAGCCGTCCCAACCCGACCCGGCTCAGCAAGGGCCAAAGCAGGCCGGCCACCAGGAGCACGAGGCCCAGCATGATCAGAAAGCGCGCCATCGCCATGTATCCTCGCTGGTTGCTGCGTCAATTTTCCCGGCGCTGGCCGAACAATTGCAGCAGCATCATGAAAAGATTTATGAAGTCGAGATAGAGCGCGAGCGCACCGAGCACCGCTTTCTTATCCGCGATTTCGGCCGTGTCTGACTCTAGATACATCTGCTTGATTCGCTGCGTGTCGTAAGCGGTAAGACCAACGAATACGAGGACGCCGATCACGGAGACGGCGAACTGAAGGGCGCTTGACCCGACAAAGATGTTGATGATGGATGCGATGACGATGCCAATAAGTCCCATCAGAAGGAACGAGCCAAAACCCGAAAGATCGGATCTCGTGGTATAGCCGTAGAGGCTCATCGCGGCGTAAGTTGCCGCTGTGATGAAGAACACGCGCGCAATCGAGGCGCCCGTGAAGACCAGGAAGATGCCGCCCAGCGACAGCCCCATCACGGCGGCATAGATCCAGAATAGCACCATCGCCGTGGCCGCGCTCATCCGCTGGATGCCGAAGCTCAGCACCAGGACGAAGCCGAGCGGTGCCAGCATGACGATCCAGATCAGCGGCGTCGCGGCGATGGCCTGGTAGAAACCGGAAGCGGCGGCGGCGTATGCGACGATGCCTGTCAATGCAAGGCCGCCGGCCATATAGCCGTAGACGCACTGCATATAGGCCCGCAGTCCCGCGTCGATCCGGGCGCCGATCGGGGGCGGAAAAGCCATTCCCTCGGAAGGTCTTTGAGCGTTGGAATCGTAGTAGCTCATGGGCTGCTCCTGTGCGGTTGGCTGGACTTTTTCGGGCGCGGTATCATGGGTTGCATCAGTGCCGTCCCGATACGCTCGCGGACAACAGGTTGGCGATCTCCATCAGGAAGCGCCGTGCCGAGATCGTCGATCGACCAGGAGCAGTCCGATGACCAGCGCAAGCAGCAGGACCGCGAGCCCGTAAGCACCGGGAAACACCAGCCAGAAAACCAGCGCGCCCAGCACGGCGGCGGAGGCGACGACCCAGAGCAGCATCGCCGCCCCGATGCCGGCCATCACGAGCAGGAACGGCAGCAGCAGCAACACCACAGCGAGCACCACGATTCCCAACATCAATTGTTCGAGAATCACTGGAACCTCCGGATTCCGACAAGTCCGCTAGCGAGCATGCAGCGCGCGTTCGCAGCGAACCTGATCGGCGGTATAAGGCACGGCGGTCGGATCAAATGACTGCCACCCCGATTTGCGGTAAAGCTCCCTGCGCTCTTCAAGTTTCACCGCGCACTGGTTCATGATCGCCTCAATCCGCGGTAAGCCGGACTGCAGCACTTTTGCGATGACCAGCGCTCCGCCACGGCGCACGCCCTCGACATAAACCTGCGCGTCTTGCTCGCTGACGCCGGCATTGGTCAGCGCACCAAGCAGGCCGCCAGCCACGCCGCCGATCGCCATGCTGCCCAACAACGCCGCGAGCCATCCGGCGCCAACGACAGCACCGACACCGGGGATCGCCAGCATGGTCACGAGGCTGGCCGCCGTCGCCGCCGTTGCGCCGATCGCAGCACCGATCGCCGCTCCCTCGACCTTGCCGTCGGTGTGTCCGCTCGCGCCATCCTTCTGCCGCGGAACCACATTGGAGGTCTTCGGGACGCTGTACCAGGTATCGGAATTGTTCGAAATCACGCTGGTTTCCGACGGCGGCAGGCCCGCAGCTTCGAGCATCAGAATGATCCGATTGGCGTCAGCGTATGAATCGTAGAGACGGCAGACCGTGATCAACATGACGCGATCCCTTTGCAAGAAACGGCGGATCGGCGGCAGCGGGCCGACCCAATAATGCTGATTACTCCTTCTCATCGCGACCACTGGTTGCGCATTGACGATTGTCAATGGAACGGCGCGAATTTCGTGTCAGATGCAAATATTGCTTTTTCAGAAGAATAGTTTGACGGCCGTCAAACACCTCATCTTGAAAGTTCCTTGACCCTCTGGATACCATTACTTGAGACTTTGGGATGGGGTTCGCCAATGCCCTCGCTTGTTTCAGCGTTTTACGATGCGGCGGTCTCGCCTGAGGCGTGGCGCCAGGCTCTAAGCGCGTTGACGGACGCGGCCGGCGTCGCGGGCGCGGCGATGATCATTTTCAACAAGAGCACGGGAAACGTGGATGAAGTCTGCTTTTCCGGCCTCAGCGCCGGATTCAAATCCGACTACGTCAGCCACTACGCTGCTCTCGACCCCTTCTCGCCGCTGCTCGACGGAAGCTGGAAAAAGACTCTCCGAGTGTCATCCGGAACCCCTGTTACGAAAGAGCGAGTGGTACAACGATTTTGTGTTGGCGTGCGGCGTTCGCGACATTCTGGGCGCGCGGGTTGTGGAAACGCCGAACCATCACGCTATTTTCGGTCTTCACCGGCAGATCGGTCGTGACGTCTCTGACAGGTTAGACTCGACGCTAGACCTCATCAGCGTCTCGCTGAAGCATGCGGCCTGGCGCCATATCGGGCGCCTATCTCCAGGAATTGATCGGCTGCACGAATCCCTGGGCGGCGTTTTGGTTGAAGGAAGCCGGTTCTATTTCCACGTCGACAATGGCCGCCGCTATCCGGACGAAACCGGATCGGTTTTTTCGACGCGCGACGACGCCACGGCGCATGCTTTCGTTCTGGCCCGGGAACTTGCGGAAGATGGGAGCTGGCTCGGATCCTCCATCCTCGTGACCGATGGCCGGGGACAGGAAATTACCCGAGTGGCAATCGGCCGTTAGCGTCTATTCGCGCGCAGTTCGAATATCTTCGTCCAGCGGAGCAATGCGCGCCATTGCCTATTTCGGCAGCCCGCGGGACGCGCCCACATATGGCCGGGGACCAGCGGCTCGGGACTCCCCGTGATCAGGAGCCAACTCCGCCATCACCGCCAGCCGAACAGCTTCGGCGGGAGAGCGGGTTCCCAGCCGCGCCAGCATGCGCGCGCGGTGCTCCTCGACCGTGCGCGCGCTGATGCCGAGATCGTAGGCAATCTGCTTGGTCAAGCGGCCCGCGGCGAGTCCGTCGAGCACCTGGCGCTCGCGCGGGCTTAACCTCGCAACCCGCTTGGCGGCCCTCATCGCTTCGCCGCGAGTAGGCTCCCGGGCTCGCGTCAACGCCGCATTGACCGCCTCGAGGAGCAGATCGTCATCGAACGGCTTCTCGATAAAATCCGCGGCGCCGGCCTTCATCGCCCGCACCGCCGTCTCCACGTCGCCTTTCGCGGTCATCACGATCACCGGCAGCTTGAACCCAATGGAGTTGAGCCGCTCTTGCAGTTCCAGTCCGTCCATTTCCGGCATTAACACATCGAGGAGCAGGCATCCCTCGATAAGGTCGGGCGCTACATCGAGAAATGCGAGCGCCGTATCATACGAGACCGCGGTCAATCCCGCCGCGCGAAAAATGCGTGCGACCGCGCCAAGGAACGCCGGGTCATCGTCCACGATGTAGACAGTGCGTTCCGGTGGGTCTTCAGCGGGCATTGTTCTCCCCGTTACTGACGAGGTTGCGAGGGCAACGTATGCGGTCGCACCGTCGGCGCCGACCGCCTCCCTTGTTCTTTGTTACGCCGACGCGCATGACGCTACCGCCGCAAGGGCTCCGAAACATCAGCTCCGGCGTTCCGCAAGGCCGTGTGAATGTGACTTAGGAGTTCCTCGTCGCTAAACGGCTTGGCGAGGTAACCAACCGCCCCGGCATTGAGCGCCTGGGTTCGCGCATTATCGTCTGTGAAAGCCGTGATGAAGACAATTGGGATCACATAGCCCGCGGCGATGAGGCGCTTTTGC
>DATBYN010000550.1:0-13437 GCA_036513695.1 Bradyrhizobium sp.
CCGCGCCGATCAGCTCGCGGACGCTATACTTTCACTCGAGCGATTTGATCGGGTCGAGAAAGCGACGCAACTCGGACGGCAATAGGCGTCAGCTCTATCCGCTGCTTGCGGCATCGCTGATCGCGCGCAGCAAGGTCAATAGTGTGCTGTTGAGCGGCGTCGCGATATGGAGCCGGTCCCCGGCAGCGACGATGGCGCCGGTCAGGGCCTCGACTTCCAGTTCCCGCCCGGCAAGGCGATCGAAATACATCGAGGTGCCCGCCTCGGGCGGATAGGTCATAAGGTTCGCCAGGGTCTTGTGCGCTTCGTCCTCGGCCAATTGCGCCCCATCGGCGCACGCCACTGCGACCGCCTCATCAAGGATGGCGATGCAGAGCGCCTTGATGTCCTCGCGCCGAAGCACCGCCTGCCGCTGCAACGTGAGCGCCGTGATCGGATTGGCGACCGCATTGACCAGCAGCTTCCGCCAGGCCAGCGTCGAGAATTCACCGCTCAAGAGAACACGCAGCGGCGTGCCCTCGAGCAGCTGCGCAAATGCGCGGCCGTCCGCGTCGTCCGTCGCCACGAGCGCGTGCTCGGAAACATGGCGCAGGCGGACGCGGTCCGCGCCGAGCCGCTCGCCATTATAATAGACTAAGGTCGGGACGACGACCGCGCCTCCGGACAGAGGCGCGACGCGCTCGACATGGCTGATGCCATTTTGCAATACCGCGATCCGCGTCGAGGAATCGCAAAGCCGTGCCAGCCACGGCGCGGCTGACGGCGTCTGCTGGGCTTTGGTGCATAACAAAACCCAATCGACAGGGCTTGCCTCCGCAGGCTCCGTGAGCGCGCGCAGGGAAACCTCAACGTCCCCCTCCGGCCGCTCGAGGTAAAGACGCTGGATCGGTTGCCGGACACAGACGACGATTTCATGCCGATCGGCCGCACGCAGGCATCCCGCGGCGACGCCTCCGATATTGCCGAGACCGATGATGGCGACGGTGCACCGCTTGGCTGATGGGGGTGGTGCCATGACCTCTCTTCGAGCAGTGAAAGAGGTGACTCTGTAGGGCAATCCCGACCGCTGCGTATTGGCTGAAATTGCGGCTACGCCGGGTTCCGGACCGGCGGTGCCGGCGCGGCCGCTTTGGCGAATTGCAATGGGGTGATGCCGTAAGCGCGCTTGAAATGTTTTGTCAGCGCGCTCTGATCGCAAAAGCCGGACGCCACGGCAGCCTCGGCGATGGTGTCGCCGAGGCTGAGACGGCGGCAGGCCGCATTCAGCCTGATATCGGTGAGGTAAACATGCGGGGTGGTTCCGATTCCGCGTTTGAACAGCCCGATCAATTGGAAAATCGACAGGCCGGCGGCGGCGGCGAGATCGCCGAGCAGGAGATTTTCGCCATATCGCTCCCGCACCAGATCGGCGACCTTGCGGATCAGGACCCGGTCGCGGGGCGCGGGCTCGATGCGATCGCCGCCGCTGCCGCGCCGGCCGAACAGATCGCCGAAGGCGGAGATCAGAAGTTCGTGCTCTCGAAAACGATCGGTGCCCGCTTCGAGTGCCTGATGCAGCGAGACAAAGCTGCGCACGAGGTTAGCATCCAAAAAAATGTTGCTGGTGAAATACGGCACCGACGAAATCCCGAGCCCGTCGGCGACGACATCGATCGCCGCTTGCGTGAGATACATCGATCGGTAACGCAAGCGGGGGCTGTCTCCCATCCAGGAGGATTGCGGTTCCTCCGGATTGGAGACAAACAATGCCGACGGGCGCAAGGAGTCCGTCACGCCCCGGCTCTTGAAGCGAGCGCCGCCAAGCTCGGTGACCGCGATGACGAAGGCGTCATGGGTGTGGGTGGCAAAATCGTGGGTCGTGAAATCGGCGTGCATCAGGCTGAGGCCTGAAATGTGCCTGTCCCACCAGTATTTTGCGGTGTTCTTGGTATCCGGACGCGCCATACCCAATTGTAGCCCGGATGGAGCGGAGCGCAATCCGGGAGCGGACGATCCGCTTGCGAGACCGTCCCGGATTTCGCTTCGCTCCATCCGGGCTACAAATACCCCCGCGAACACCATCGTTGCTCACTCGCCGCCCGCCAGATGGCCTTTGCCTGTCGCGGCGATCATTTCGGCAACAAGGTGGCAAACACCCTCGATGTCATATCGATTCCCTGATGTGCCGAGGCGCACGACGACCAGCCGCTCGGACGGCACGATGATGACATATTGCCCAAAAGTGCCGCTGGCATAGAAAGCGTCGCGTGGCATGCCGAGCGAGGTGCGGAATTGCGAACCCTTGCTGTCGCCGCGATTGGTCCAGAATCCGGCGCCGATGCCGACCCAGCCGTTCGGCGTCAGCGAAGCCGAATACGAAACCCACCCTTCGGGGAGGATGCGCTTGCCGCCGACGACGCCGTCATTGAGATAGAGCAGGCCAAAACGGGCCCAGTCGCGCGCCGGCGCCAGCATCTGGGCCGAACCCTCCGGCGTGCCTGTTGCATCGAACTCCAGCGTGACGTTGCGCATCCCCAACGGTTCTAACAATTCGCGCCTTGCAAAGCGCAGCACATCGGCGGCGCGCCCTCCGGCCGCGTCGCGGATCAGCCGCGACAGGATGAGATAATTGCCGTCGTGATAATTCCAGGCGCTGCCCGGCGCGGTCTCGAGTGCGCTGCTGTCGGCGAATCCCGCCATGTCGCGCTCGATATATTTCATCCGGTTGACGGGCGCCAAGGCGCTCGCAAGCGAAGCGTTGAGCGAACTGCCCATCGCCAATCCGCTGGTATGGCGCAATAGATCATCGACCGTGATGGCATGACGGGAATCGCCGGGGTCTTGCCAGGCCGCCACCGGCGCCGGTTCATCGACGGCAAGTTTGCTTTGGCGAACCAGAATGCCGGTCAGGGCCGAGATCAGCGATTTAGTCGCGGAATAGCCGAGGATCGGCGTATCGACGCCATAGCCGGGCGCGTAGCGCTCCGCGATGATGTGGCCATCCTTGACGACCACGACCGCCTTGGTGTGGCGGAGCGGCAGCTGCTCGGGCTCGGCAAACGCGCGATCGAGCGCACGCTTCAGATCCGGATTCGCTGGCTCGACCACCGCAGCTCCGGCGATCTCGGGCGGCAACGCGCGTTGCTGCTCAGCCAGCGCCGGCGGCACTGACGCGTCGGCCGCCTCCCCGCCATTGTCGACGTAACACCCCAGACCGTCGCGATAGGCGGCACGGCTTTGCCCGCCGCCGAACAGGGTTGCAGTGACTTGCTTGGCCTCGCGGTCGACATGATAGGCAAGCGCCCAGGCGATCAGGCCCACACCGGGCATCGCCTCCACAGTCTCAGCATAGACCTCGTCAGGGTCTACTTTCGACACGAAGGCCGCCGAACAGAGCGTATGGCTGACAAAACCGGTCGCGACCCGCGGCACGTCGTGCGCACGCACCGCCGTCAGCGCCAGCGCGCCGCATAATGTTGTCGTCACGAGGAGGATGATCTTTTTCTTTCGCGTCATGGTGTTCTCCGGCTGTCGCCAACATGGCGTAGCGGACAAGACCGCAACGGCGGCGCAAGCGCTCGCCGGATTCGGAAATCACCTTAGCCGAAAGCTCAAAGCGCCTCGCCGATTTTGAAATAAATCAACAAACCCAGTCGGTTAGTTAACCTACACGCGCTTCACTGAGCTTGCGATATTCGGTCGGGGTGACGCCGGTGGTGGCCTTGAAGGCGCGGTTAAAAGGCCCGAGCGACTGGAAGCCGGCATCCATCGCAATGGTGATCACGGGGACTTCGGCCTGCGAGGGGTCGGCGAGCGCGGTCTTGGCCTCCTCGATCCGGTGATTATTGAGGAAGACATTGAAATTGCGATAACCGAGCTCCTGATTGATCAAGCGCCGCAATTTGTATTCGGGCATGCTGAGTTTTGTCGCGAGCGACCCAATGGTCAGGCCCTCATGCCGATAGATGCGCTCGTCGGCCATCAGGCGCATCAGGGCATCCAGCAGTTTTTTGTCTGCGATGTTCGTCTCTGTGGCAGCGACGGCCGCGACGGCCGGTTTCTCGGCGGCAGGAAACAGCGTCTCCCCGTCGATGCGCATCAGCGAATAGGCAATTGCAACGACAACGCCGGCGAGAATGACGGCATTGGCGGTGGCGACGATGCTCGCCGAGCCGTTCCAAGTGACAAAAATCTGCACGATGGCGTTGAACCCGGCGTAAATGGCGGTCGTGACCACGACGAACACCCGCAACCGCCGACGCTCCTCGACCAGATCAGTGGACCAGGACGCAATGGTTTGCACGACCGCCAGCGCCACGAAACATAATGAGATCACGCTGATGGCAATGGCGAAAATGCGCGGGTCAAGCGTTTGCGCGGGCACCAGCAGCAAACAATTGACGAGACTCAAGGCCACGACGGCAGCCCATGGCAGCGCATGCCAGCGGCGCAATCGAAATCCATCGTCGAACAGCGCCCGCGCGAACAGCCAGAACACGACGACGTTGCCGGTCGAGACCGCAATCAACACCGCCTGCCACGGCGCCACCGGCGGGGAAAATCCAGCCGTTGCGGTCAACGCATGCGCGGCCGAGCCCAATGCAAAGGCGATCGCGAGGCGGCCGGCGGCAGCTTCGCTGTAATCGCGGAACAAAAGCGCGGCGAGCAGCAGCAACAACGTTGTTGTGCCCGCGCCTAACGCCAGCTCGATTTGCGGCAGCATGCGATCACGGTCTCATGAAATAGCCCAAGCGCGGACGATTCTGGTGGAATCGACGACGCATTTTAATTTGCTGCAGCCTTTGAGGCTAGCCACTTATCGCGCTGCGTCACCCAGACATTCGCGACATGACCGAACAAATCGGTCTCGCCCTGCTTGTCGGCCCCGAGCCGTCGTGCCACCGCCTCGGAGGCGGTATTTTCGCGGTCGATGCAATGAATGATGCGGTCGATCTCGAAGGTCGCGAACGACCAGTCGATCGCCGCGCGCGCCGCTTCGACCGCGTAGCCCTTGCCGCGAAAGTCTTTCGCGATTCCCCAGCCGACCTCAAAGCCCGGCCAGCCCGGCGGAAACCACGGGCCGACGCGGCCGACGAAGGTGCCGCTCGATTTTTCCTCGACTACGAACATGCCCGCGCCGTGCAACACCCAATGCCCGGCCATGATGGCCGCGTTGCGCCATCCGTTCAGCTCATCGGTAATGGGCTTTCCATCGACCGTGATGAATCGCGCGGTTCCGGGATCGGAAAGCATCGCCGTATTCGACGCGATGTCGGCGCCGCACCATCGCCTCAATTTTAATCGTTCGGTTCCGAGGACGGGGCCGCTCAGCTGACCGAGCGTTGCACTTGGCTTGAGTGGGGGTAACATCGGCTTCCATCCTCCCACGAGTCGTCCCGGCGAACGCCCGGCGAACGCCGGGACCCAGACGCCGTGTAGCTTGTTTTGCGAAATGATGTTCGACGACTTTCGTTCAACAACCATGGCCTGTGGTTACGGGTCCCGGCCTTCGCCGGGACGACGGTAGTGTGCTATGATCACCGCAAAAAGGAGCCCCCCATGAGCTGGATGCCCACCAACGATCCCGTGCTCGGCGATCCCACATCCTGCGACGCGCTCGAACTGATCATCGTGCCGCGCACCCGCGACCTCGGCGACGGATTTCAAGTGCGCCGCGCGCTGCCGCATGGCAAGCGCCAGATGGTCGGGCCCTTCATCTTCTTCGACCATTTCGGGCCGGTGCAGTTCATGTCCGGCAAGGGCATGGACGTGCGGCCGCATCCGCATATCGGGCTTGCCACCGTCACCTATCTGTTCGACGGCTCGATCATGCACCGCGACAGCGAGGGCAACATCCAGGAAATCCAGCCCGGCGCGATGAACCTGATGACGGCCGGGCGCGGCATCGCGCATTCCGAGCGGACGCCGGACGTGCAGCGCCAGAGCGGCCAGAACATGCTGGGGCTGCAGAGCTGGATCGCGCTGCCGGCGGCGTCGGAGGAGATCGCGCCGTCGTTCCAGCATTATGCCGCCGGCGATCTGCCCATGATCGCGGAACGTGGCTTTTCCGCGCGGGTGATCGCGGGCAGCTCGTTCGGCATCACCTCGCCGGTCGCGATGGTGTCGCCATGGTTTTACACCGAGGTCTCGGCCGAGCAGGGCGCCAGCGTGCCGCTCGATCCCGACCATGAAGAGCGCGCCATCTATTTGGTCGACGGCGAAGTCGAAATCGCGGGCGACCGCTATGAGGGGCCGCGCCTTCTGATCTTCCGGCCCGGCGACCGTATCACGGTAAAGACCACAAGACCTGTGCGAATGATGTTCCTCGGCGGCGATGCGCTGGAAGGCCCGCGCCATATCTGGTGGAATTTTGTCTCCTCCAGTAAAGAGCGGATCGAACAGGCCAAGGCTGACTGGAAGAGCGGCCGCTTCGCGCATGTCCCCAACGAACACGAGTTCATTCCGCTGCCGGAATGAATGATCCGCTATCTCTTTTTCGCCCCGCGTTTGCGCGGGACGCAACCGCTTTTGAAAGTATCACTGATGACCACCATGCTCGCCAGCGACCTGCCTTTGCCCCGGATCGGGCGCGGCAAGGTCCGCCATATCTATGCGGTCGGCGACGACCGGGTGCTGCTCGTGACCACCGACCGCATCTCAGCCTTCGATGTCGTAATGGCCGAAACCATCCCGATCAAGGGCGCGGTGCTGACCCAGATCAGCGCGTGGTGGTTCGAGCAGCTCAAAGGCGTGGTGCATCATCACATGATAAGCGCGGATGCGGATATGATCATCGAAGAAGTGCCTGCGCTGCAGGGACATCGCGCGTCCCTCGCCGGCCGCGCCATGCTGTGCCGGCGCACAGACGTGTTTCCGATCGAATGCGTGATCCGCGGTTACCTCTCGGGCTCGGCGTGGAAGGAATACGCCGCACACGGCACCCTCGCCGGCGAAAAACTCCCGCCGGGCCTGGTCGAAAGCGCAAAACTGGAACCCTCGATCTTCAGCCCGGCGACCAAGGCCGAGACCGGCCACGACGAGAACATCACGATTGCGCGGATGCGCGAAATCCTTGGCGGCGAGGTTGCGTACACGTTGGAGAGCATGACTCGCGCCATCTATGCACTCGGCGAGAGAGTGAGCCGGAGCCAGGGCATCATCATCGCCGACACCAAATTCGAATTCGGCCGCGACAAAGACGGAAACATCATTCTGATCGACGAGGTGATGACGCCCGACAGTTCGCGGTTCTGGGCGGCGGATGTCTACAAGACGGGCCAGCCGCAACCGAGTTTCGACAAGCAGCCGCTGCGCGATTATCTCGACGCCGAGCGCCGCGCCGGCCGCTGGAACGGCGATGCGCCGCCGCCGCCATTGCCGGCCAGCGTCGTGGACGCCACCAGCAAGCGCTATCTCGAAGCCTATCGTCGCGTGACGGGGGCTGATTTGAACATCTCCCTCGCCCCGCCCTTCGCGGGGAGAGGGTTGGGGTGAGGGGCTCTATCGGCAAATTCCGAAGATAACGAATGCGGCGACTCTCCCTCACCCGGATCGCTCGCGCGATCCGACCTCTTCCCGCAAGCGGGGCGAGGTAAGGTTGGGACCGTTTGCATAGCGAGAAAAGCAGGGAGCGCCTGACATGACCGAGACCGATACCGTGCTTGTCGAACGCGATGGACCGGTGACCATCGTCTCCATCAATCGCCCGCATTGCCGTAACGCCGTCGACGGCGCGACCGCGCGAAAACTGTTCGATTCTTTTTTGGCTTTCGACGCCGATACGGAGGCCTCCGTCGCGGTGTTCACCGGCACCGGCGGCTATTTCTGCGCCGGTGCCGACCTCAAGGCGGTGGCATCCGGCGACCCCAACAAGAAGCGCGAGATCGGCGGTCATAACACGATCGCGCCAATGGGACCGAGCCGCCTGCGCCTGACAAAACCCGTGATCGCGGCGGTCGAAGGCTTTGCGGTGGCTGGTGGCATGGAGCTGGCGCTATGGGCCGATATGCGCGTCGCCGCCGAGGACGCCATTTTCGGCGTGTTCTGCCGCCGCTTTGGCGTGCCGCTGATCGATCTCGGCACCATCCGGCTGCCGCGGTTGATCGGTCATTCGCAGGCGATCGACCTTATTCTCACTGGACGCCCGGTCGGCGGACCAGAGGCGTTACGCATGGGGCTTGCCAATCGTCTGGTGGCAAAAGGCGAAACCCGCGCGCATGCGATTGCACTCGCAAAAGATATCGCGCGCTTCCCGCAATCCTGCCTGCGCGCCGACCGGCTATCGGCGTTGCGGCAATGGGATATGGAGGAGGAAGACGCGATCGCCAACGAAATGCGCGGCGGCCTCGAAGTCTTCGCCTCCGGTGAAACACTGTCCGGCGCGACACGCTTTGCGTCCGGCGTGGGGCGTCATGGCGCGTTCGGCGGGAGCGATTAAGCTGCCGTCGTCCCGGCGCCGATGGCGGGTTCCACCACGGATTCGAATCTACGCAAAAAAATTCCACACAAAAATAACATTGTGCCGGCGAGCCGCAGTCGTCTACCACTGACGATGGGTATCAGGGGCAAAATTGGGCGTGGTCAGTCAATCTCTTAATCAGTCCGTCGGTCTCGGGCCAAAATTCCGGGCAGCGCTTAACGACGTCCTCGGCGGCAGCGCCGCCAGCGTTCTGACCATAACCTTCGGGCTGTCCTACGCGCTGTTGATCTTCGCAGGTCCCTTGACGCCGTACCTTTCCTACGGCGTCGCCGCGACCTTCGTTTCATCGGCCGTGCTCGCCGCCGTGATTGCGATTGGAAGCTCATTGCCGTTCGCGATCGGGGGCGCGGAGAGTTCCACCGCGGCGATGACGGGGATATTGGCGTCATCGCTGGTCGAACGGATCCAGATCAGCGACCCGTCAGCCGGACTGCTGTCGCCGGTTCTGATTACTCTTGGCTTTGCCAGCATCATAACCGGCATCGCGCTCTGCGGTTTCGGGATGACACGGATGGGCCGCGCAATTCGCTATGTGCCCTATCCTGTGGTCGGAGGATTTCTCGGCGCGACCGGCTGTCTGGTCGTTCTCGGCGCGATCCGCGTCATTACCGGGCAACGCCTCCAATTCGCAACGATCGGTCAATTCGCGAATTTGCTGACGGTTTCCGAATTGGCGGCGGCCTGTGCGATGGCGCTGGTGCTCTATCTGACCTGGCACCGTTCGCGAAATTCGCTTGGACTGCCGGCTATCCTCGTCGGCGGCATCATCTTCGCACACATCGCGTTCTGGTTGGCCGGCATCTCGCTGGCGGAAGCGCAAGCCTCGGGGTGGACCTTTCAGCCGCCGCCGCCGGCTTCGTTCATGCTGCCGTGGAGCGCGCAAGGACTTGGCCGCTTTCCCTGGTACACGGTGCCGGACCTGCTAGGCAATCTGATCGCCGTCATCTTCGTGACGGCGTCGAGCACGTTGTTCAACACCACCGGCGTCGAAGTCGCAACCCAACGCGAAGCCAATCTCGAACGGGAATTAAACGTCACCGGCCTCGCCAACATCCTGACGGGCGCGTTGGGAGGCTATACCGGCTGCATTTCGATCAGCCGCTCCCTGCTCAACCTCAACAGCGGCGGTACCGGCCGCCTGTCCGGCCTGACGGTGGCGGCGGTCTCCGTGCTGATGCTGGCGGTGGCCCCCATGCTGCTCGGCTACATGCCGAAATTCGTTCTCGGCGGCCTGTTGATCTATCTCGGAGCGGATCAGCTGCACAAATGGATGATCGAGTCGCGCCGGCGGCTCTCGAAAACCGAATATCTGTCGCTGCTGGCAATCATCGTCATCATCGTGCAGTGGGGTTTCGTCGCCGGTGTCCTGATCGGGGTCGTGATCGGCTGCGCAACATTTGCATTGAGCGCGTCGCGCATTGATTCCATCAAATATAGTTTTGACGGTTCGGAATATCGCAGCTCGCTCGACCGTTCGCGAGACGAGCAGGCGGTGCTATCAGCGCATGGCGGAAAAATTCAGGGCCTGAACCTGCAAAGCTATCTGTTCTTCGGCTCGGCCAACCGGCTTTATCAGCACGTCAAGGCGCTGATCGCGCTTCATCCGGAATGCTGCTTTCTGGTGTTCGACTTCAAGCTGGTCACCGGCATCGATTCCTCGGCAGCCTATAGCTTCGCCCAGATCAAGCGGACGGCGCATGACCGGGGCATCAGACTGGTGCTGGTTCATCTTCCATCCGCCGCCGAGAAGGCTCTGCGGTCCAGCGAGTTCATCTCAGGCGAGGTGAACATCATCGCTGAACTCGACCATGCGCTGGAATGGTGCGAGAACGAGATCATCGCGCAACATCAAGGCCGCGAGCAGGAGGAAGCCTCCTTGCGCGACTGGTTCACCCAGATTCTCGAGAACGAGCATGACGCCGTCGAGCTGATGCACCGCTGCCAGCGCCTCGAGGTCGACGCCGGCGAGACCATCGTCCGCGCCGGCGACGCCGCCGATTCCATGCATTTCATTCTCGACGGACGCGTCGGGATCATGGTTCCGGCGGATGAAGGCCGCACCACGCGGGTGCGTAGTCTCGGCCGCTACACAACCATCGGCGAGATGGGCCTGGTGTCGCATGCGCCACGCAACGCGACGATCCAGGCCGAGGTCGCAAGCGTTCTCTATGTGCTCAGCGCCGATCAATTCGCGCTCATCAAGCGCGACGATCCGGCGCTCAGCCAAAAACTCCTGACCTATTTCGTCTCGGTGATGGCCGAGCGGCTGACTTTTGCCAATCGCATGATCGCGGTGCTGCGAAGGTAGTCTCCGTCGTCCCTGCGAAAGCAAAGGGACCCATAACCACAGGCGCTTGTTGTTAGAAAGCCGTCTAGCCGCGCCCCTCATCGACGGGCCGCGGCGTATGGGTCCCGGCGTTCGCCGGGACGACGCATAGAGGGGCCCTACACCCCCGCCATCATCACATATTTGATCTCGACATATTCTTCCATGCCGTGATGCGAGCCCTCGCGGCCGAGGCCCGACTCCTTGACGCCGCCGAAGGGGGCGACTTCGGTGGTGATCAATCCGGTGTTGACGCCGACCATGCCGGATTCGAGCGCCTCCGCTACCCGCCAGACCCGGCCGAGATCGCGCGCATAGAAATAGGACGCCAGCCCAAACGGCGAGTTGTTGCACATCGCGATCACCTCGGCCTCGTCCTTGAAACGAAATACCGGCGCTAACGGCCCAAAGGTTTCTTCCCGCGACACCAGCGCGTCCGGCGCCACGTTGGCGAGCACCGTCGGCTCAAAGAAAGTGCCGCCGAGCGAATGACGCTTGCCTCCGGTGACGATCTTGGCGCCGTGCTTGACCGCGTCCTCGATGTGCTTCTCGATCTTGAGCACCGCGTCCATGTTGATCAGCGGCCCCTGCGTGACGCCTTGCTCGGTGCCATCGCCGATTTTCATGGCCGCAACCTTCTTCGAAAGCTTTTCGACGAACGCATCGTAGATCTTGTCCTGGGCGTAGATGCGGTTGGCGCAGACGCAGGTCTGGCCCATGTTGCGATATTTCGAGACCATGGCGCCATCGACGGCGGCATCGATATCGGCGTCGTCGAACACCACGAATGGCGCGTTGCCGCCGAGCTCCAGCCCGAGCTTCTTCACCCCGACTGACGCCTGCTGGTACAGGATCTTTCCGACCTCGGTCGATCCAGTAAAGCCGACAAAGCGCACGGCGGGATGCTCGCACAGCACCTTGCCAATCGCCGACGAATTGCCGGTCAGGATATTGAACACGCCCTTGGGCACGCCGGCCTTCTCGGCCAGCGCCACCAGCGCGAGCGCCGTCAGCGGCGTCTCGTTGGCGGGCTTTAGGACCACGGTGCAGCCGGCAGCCAGCGCCGGCGAGACCTTGCGGGTGATCATCGAGCACGGGAAATTCCATGGCGTGATCGCGCCGCAGACGCCGATCGGCTGCTTGATCGCGAGCAGCCTTGCGTCCGGCCGCTGCGATGGAATGGTCTCGCCATAGACCCGACGCGCCTCTTCGGCAAAGAACTCGACATAGGCGCCGCCGATATCGACCTCGCCGAGCGCCTCGGTGAGCGGCTTGCCCTGCTCAGAGGTGAGGATCAGCGCCAGGTCCTCGCGGTTGGCGATGATCAGGTCGAACCATTTGCGCAAAATGTTGGAACGCTGCTTGGCGGTGAATTTTGCCCAGGCCGGAAACGCGCGCTCGGCGGCTTCCACCGCTTGGGTTGCTTCCGCGGTGCTCATGACAGGCACTTTCGCAAGCTCGACGCCGTTGACCGGATTGGTGACCGGCCTCGACGGCGTGCCGACCCAGGCGCCGTCGATATAGCAGCGGTCACGCAGCAGCGACGGATCCTTCAGGCGGTCGCGCAGCGAGGACGCGGAGGGTTGCGAAGTGCGTGCAGCAGCGGTCGGGGACATGGCGTTGCTCCTCGGATTTTTTGGGATATTGCATCTGAGTATAGGCCGAAACCGGCCACAATGCACCGGCCGCAAAAGCGCGGCTGCCCCAAGCAAATTTGCAAGCTGCGACCTTAGAAGAGCTGCGATCTCAAAAGGAACTTGGTTGGTTCAGGCCGCGCCACTCATATAGATTTCACGACGGCCGATCATGCGCTCCGCGGCGGCCTTGGCGTCGGCCTTGCTTGATGTCGCGCAGGTGCGATATTCGAGATCGGGCGACTCAGTGGGCTCGCGCCGCCCGAACCATGATTTGGACCCGACGGTGAGCTGCGATAAAGCTTGCGCCACATTGTCCACCGCGCCGAACGAGTGCAGTGCACCGGTGCCGGCAAGTCGGACTTCGTAAATGCCAGGCGAGATCGGCGCTTCGATATTTTCGCCACGCGCCGCCCGGGGATACCGTTTCCATTCACTCCAGGTCGAAATCATCTTTTGGCTCCTCGCAGTTTAAAGAACCGCAATACTTTTCATTAAATTTTCAGTTCGGCGGCGGTCATTTTGCGCCGCAATCTGAATGTCTTACCACGAAAATACTTCCTGAAGTCGTGAACGAAATCAACCTATCGCGAATGTTGCAGATGGCCGCCGATGTTGCGGGTCAACTCACCGCAATTATGGCGAGTGTTGCAGTTCTGTCGCGCCGCCGACACTAATCTTTCGCATTTCCCGCAGCCATCACGAGATCGCGACCAACCCGCGTCACGAGACGCTCACGCTTGCGTGAGGCTGCGGGTGGGAGGAAGATTGGCTGCTTCAAAAAATAAAACGGGAGGTGACCCTATGCAGAGCAAAGCTAAGATCGATCAGCTATTGCGCCAAAAGACCGACGCCAAGGAGATTCCCGGCGTGGTCGCAATCGCCGCCAACAGCAAAGAGACCATCTATCAGGGCGCGTTTGGCAAACGCGACCTGTCCAAAGACGACGCCATGACGCTGGACAGCGTGTTCTGGATCGCCTCGATGACCAAGGCGATCACGACCGCCGGCGCGATGCA
>DATBYN010000551.1:0-3796 GCA_036513695.1 Bradyrhizobium sp.
GCGGCTTCCCCCCATTAGGGTTTTGTTAACCAAATCACCTCACCTTCCCATTTGCAGGGGCTGGTCTGTTCACGATGCTTTCGCTTCCCGAAAGGATGCGGAGCTGATCGGGAGTTGCGTCAATGACCCAAGTGTTCCCTAGCCATCCGTTCCCCGCCCCCTTCCCGGAAATTCCGCCGTCGGCCTCGCCCGCGCCGAACGAAGTCGTGCCGCTCCTGATCGGGTCCACCGTGGGCGAGATCGAGCGCGAACTCGTGCTGCAAACGCTCGCGCGCTGCGACGGCAATCGCACCCGCGCGGCCCGCGTGCTCGGGGTATCCGTGCGCACGCTGCGCAACAAGATCCGGCAATATTCGGCGGATGGAATCGACGTGCCCGCGCACACCGATTAGAGCGTTTTCAAGCGAAGTGGAATCCGGTTCGCGTCAAGAAAACGCGTCAACTCAGGAATCTAGAGCCTTTTCCGTTTCGATTCCATCGAAACGGAAAAGGCTCTAGAGTGGCTCCAGCCGGGCGGCAAGTCCCGGATGGAGCGAAACCCCATGTCCAACGCGCCGCATTATGACATCGACGTGCCAGCATTCTGGGCCGACCCCTATCCCGATCTCGCGAAAATGCGCCGCGAGGTGCCGATCGCCTTCGTGCCGCAGCTCGGCTCGACCGTCTTCACCCGGCGCGACGACATTTTTACCCAGGAAAAGCGCATCGACGTGTTCTCGTCGCATCAGCCGGCCGGACTGATGAATACCCTGATGGGCCACAACATGATGCGGAAAGACGGCGATGCGCACATGAAGGAACGCGCGGCGATGTTTCCTTCCGTGTCGCCGCGCACCGTGCGCGACACCTGGATCCGCCAGTTCCAGGCGCATGCCGACCGCATCCTCGACGAGCTGGAGCCTGCCGGCCACGCCGACCTCGCCAAGGCACTCGCGCTGCCGCTGTCGGCCGAATGCTTGAAAGACATCACCGGGCTGACCAACATGCGCTTTGAAGACATGGATGCGTGGTCGCAGGCGATGATCGACGGCATCGCCAATTATTCCGGCGACAGGCAAGTCGAGGCGCGCTGCCATGCCGCGACCGCAGGCATCGATGCCGCGATCGACGACATGGTTCCGGTGGTGACAAAACACCCGAACACTTCGATCCTCAGCGTGCTGCTCGCCGCCGGCCAGCCGATGGAAAGCGTGCGCGCCAACATCAAGCTAGCGATCTCGGGCGGCCAGAACGAGCCGCGCGACGCCATCTCCGGCACGGTCTGGGCGCTGCTGACGCATCCCGAGCAGCTCGCACTGGCAAGCGAGGGCAAAGCAAAATGGCTCGACGTGTTCGAGGAATATGCGCGCTGGATCGCGCCGATCGGGATGTCGCCGCGGCGGGTGGCAAAACCGTGGTCCTATGGCGGCGTCGATTTCGAGCCGGAGGACCGCGTGTTCTTCATGTTCGGCTCGGCCAACCGCGACGAGGCATGCTTTGCCAACCCTGACGATTTCGACGTCACCCGCGACACCCAGAAGAGCATCGCCTTCGGCGCCGGCCCGCATTATTGCGCCGGCGCTTTTGCCTCACGTGCGATGGTCGCCGACGTCGCGCTGCCGAGTATCTTCAAGCGATTGAAGGGTTTACGGCTCGATCAGTGCGAGCCGGTGCGGATCGGCGGCTGGGCATTTCGCGGCCTGCTCAATCTGCCCGTGGTGTGGGATGCCGCGAACCACTCCTAGCTAACCTGCGCTTTCGCAATTTGATTGTTGATCAAACGCTCCGGAGGCATCCGTTCAATTGATGCCGTCATCCAACGTCTGCTAAAAAACCCGCTTTGGAATCATCGGGAGTGCGCGCGTGGCAGACGAAACAATCACCCGGCAAGGACGACAGGGGCCGCAAGGTCCGCGCGGCGAGCCGGGACGTGCCGGTCCGCAGGGCCATCCCGGACGGCCCGGCACGGAAGGTCCGCGCGGCAAACCGGGGCCGCAAGGCAAGGCCGGTCCGCAGGGCCCGCGTGGCGAGATGGGTCCGCAGGGCAAACCGGGCGTGCGAGGCGAAGCAGGTCCGCGCGGCGAACCCGGCCCGCCCGGGCAACTGCCTTCGATCGACCAGGCGATGCCGTGGCTGCATTTGCTGTTCGATGCCTATGAAGATTACAAGCGCCTGCGCGAGCGGGAGGCCCAGGAGGCCCTGGAGCGTGAGGCAGCCGAACGCGAGGCAGCCGCGGCGCTGGAAGCGAGTGGGCTCAGCGAAGGTTCCGGCGATGATGCCGATGACGATCACCACCGCAAGGACAAGAAAAAGAAGAAGCGCAAAGACAAAGACAAGAAGTAGGCCGGCGCGTTGCCGCCGCTTCTAGAGCCTTTTCCGTTTCGATTGAATCGAAACGGGGCTCTGGATTCTTGATTTGACGCGTTTTCTTGACGCGAACCGGTTTCCACTTCGCTTGAAAACGCTCTATTGCTTTGGCGCTGGATCGCTCGTCCGCGCGTTCCGCGCAAGCATGCCGCGGCGTCGAAATTGCCAGCGCATCGCGCGGTACCTGGCGTAGCCGACCGCAGCGCCGCTGATCGCCAGCATGATGATATTGACCGGCGCTAACGATCCGCTCCACCAAACCATCCAGCCGGTCCACGTGGCCGCGAAAACAATCGCGCTGAGTTTCAACGGGGCTACAGGGACCAAGGCGGTCTCCGATGGCAGAGATTGCTTCGGGCCATCATGAGCGCAGCCAGCCCAGCGGACCGTGAGCTGCATCACTTAAACCAGGGCGACCGCGATTCAGCCGAACCGCAGCTTCGATCGTTCGCGCGCCTTCTCGGCCTCGATCTCGCGGTCGCGCGCCGGCGCATGCGTGTGCAGCGACGTCAGTAGCCGCCGGGCCGACGCCGAGACCTCCGCGACCGCGCGGTCGAAGGCTTCCGCATTGGCCTGCGAGGGCTTGTTGAAGCCGGAGAGCTTTCGCACGAATTGCAGCGCAGAGGCCTGAATCTCATCCTCCGTTGCCGGCGGCTCGAAATTGAACAGCGTCTTGATGTTACGGCACATTCTTTTTCTCCTTTTATGCACCGGACCATTGATCCAAATAGCTGCATCATGCGGCATTTTGGCATAGTATGGGCGCAGCGTTCACCCCCCGGTCCGGCAAAGCAAACGGGTTTCTTTATGTCCCACGTCACCTACAAGATCGTCGAGCATGATGGCGGTTGGGCCTATACGGTGAACGGCGTGTTTTCGGAAGCTTTTGCCACTCACGGCGCAGCGCTGGCCGCGGCCAAGCGTGCCGCCGCCGAGCAGCGTGTGCCCGGGCGCACCGAAGAGATTCAATACGAGACTTCGGACGGCAAATGGCACACCGAGACTGCCGCCGGCGGCGACCGTCCCGAGACCGACGTCGAGGACACGCCGTAATATATTCCCCTCGCGGCGCGGAGTGGCCGGATATTTTTTGAATATGACGGCGGCGCAGCGGTCTCGGCGCGACTCGCATGTCGTGTTAAGCTCGCGCGCAAAGCGGCGCCACTAGCGCGGCCGCGTTCTCAGGAAAACGCACCATGAAATGTTCGCAGGTGGCGCTAACGGTTGTCTTGGCAATGAGTTCATTTACCGCGCTCGCCGCCGACTATCCCGCCCCGAAGCAAGGCGATTGGACGGCCCGCGATTTTAGATTCCACACCGGCGAAACCACGCCCGAATTGCGGCTGCACTATACCACCGTCGGCGAGCCGTCCGGTCAGCCGGTGCTGGTGCTGCACGGCACCGGCGGTTCGGCCGCGAGCATGCTGACGCCGAGCTTTGCCGGCGAGTT
>DATBYN010000552.1:0-12343 GCA_036513695.1 Bradyrhizobium sp.
TGGCGGAGAGAGTGGGATTCGAACCCACGGTACGGTTTCCCGCACACACGCTTTCCAAGCGTGCGCCTTAAGCCACTCGGCCATCTCTCCGGATGCCTTCTCTTGGCGGGGCGCGGCGACTTTTGCAAGGGAGTGCCGGCGCCGCGGCGGATATTTCCGCAACTATCTGAATAAAAAGGACAATTTCGCAACACCGGTATTTGACAATTCCGGGGAATGTTGAACCGGAAAGCGCTAAAAGGCGACGATTGAGCATCGCCAAGCGATTCAATAAAGGAAGGACGGCATGACCATCGATCGGGCGCTGGTGCTGGCGGTCGTCGTGTCTGCGATATCGGCCTCGGGCAGCGGGCCCACGCTGGCGCAGGCCTGTACGCGTCAAGGCACCGACGTCAGCTGCGATGACGGAAGGCGCGGCATCTTTGCGGGCGATGCGATCGTCTGGGCCGACGGCACGCGCTCAAGCCTGACCTCGCCGCATCCAAGCGTCATCATCGGCAACAAATCATCGGTCATTGTCGGCCAAGGCGTGTTCGTCGGCCACGGCAGGGGCTCAGTCCCGCTGAAGAATCCGGGCGCGCCGGAAAGGGCGCGTTGTCCCATTCTCGATGGCGTGTCGTATTGTTATTGATGATAGCGCGCGCCGGCGTTGACCGAACGAAGCGGCCAAAATTTCGGCGGGCCGGGCAGCGGCGGATCGCTCGTCTTGTCGGTCCGGGTCTCCTGCAAGGCGTCGACGAAATCGGCGAACCAGCGCTGGATCGTGCCGCTGGAGAGTTTTGCCATCATCGCTTCCCAGCGCATACGCCGCTCGGTCAAGGGCATATAGAGCGCGGTCGCAATGGCCCGCGCCATGCCGTCGATGTCGTGCGGGTTGACCAACAGCGCGGTATCCAGCTCGTTCGCCGCACCGGCAAATTTCGACAACACCAATACGCCGGGATCGGCGGGGTTTTGGGCCGCGACATATTCCTTGGCGACCAGATTCATGCCGTCATGCAGCGGCGTCACGACGCCGACCTGGGCGGTGCGATAAAGCCCCGACAGCACGGTCTGGCTATAGCCTTTGTTGAGATAGCGGATCGGAGTCCAGTCGACTTCGCCATGCCGGCCGTTGACGTCGCTGACAAGCTTTGCAAGCTCGCTCTGCAGATTGCCGTAAGCTTCGATCGCGCCGCGCGACGGCGTTGCGATCTGCAGCAGCGACACCGTGCGCTGTAGCGCCGGATGCAGGCTCCACATCCGGTCGAACGCCTTGATGCGGTTGACCAGTCCCTTGGAATAATCCAGCCGGTCGACACCGATCGCGAGTTTTTCGCCGTTCAGGCTTCGCCGCAACCGCGACACATCGGGATGCGAGACGGCCTTGGCGGATTGGTAGGCGAATTTTTCAACGTCGATGCCGATCGGAAATACCGCGACGCGCGTCTTGCCGTGACGCGAGGTGATCACGCCATTGTCGATCTCGAGACGAAGATCCGACGAGACGTAGCTCAGGAAATTTTCGCAATCGTCCTTGGTCTGGAATCCGATCAGATCATAGGCCAGCATCGCCTCGACCAGTTCGCGGTGATGCGGCACGCCTTCGATGACGGCGTGCGCCGGCCACGGCGTGTGCAGGAAAAATCCGATCGGCTGGGTCACACCGCGATCGCGCAATTCCGCACCCAGCGCCAGGAAATGATAATCCTGAATCCAGAACACCGCATCGGGCTTTCGGAACCGCAATAGCGCCCGCGCCATGAACGCGTTGACTTCGCGGTACGAAAGATAATCCTCTTCGCAAGCGCGGATCAGGTCGGCTCGCGAATGTAGCGCCGGCCATAACGCCGAATTCGCAAAGCCCTCGTAGTAACCGCCATAATGCGCCGCCGGCAGATCCAGCATCGCGAGCGCGCCGGCGCCGAGCGCTTCGATCTCGGCAAACGGTTCCTTCTGAGCGCCGTCGCGGACGCGGCCAGAGGAGCCCACCCAGATCGCGCCGGATTTCTCCACGACCGGCAACAACGCTGCCGCGAGCCCGCCCGTGATGGGTTCGTTGACTGAGCCGCGCGCGACGCGATTTGAAACGACGACGAGGTTCACGGGGTCGTTCCCTCCTGATTTGCTCGTAGATTAACGGCTATTCATCAATATGGTTCCCGGCCACCCTTTCAACGAAATGAAACCAAAATCGGGCGCTGCGGGGGCGGAACCTGACCATCCCCCACGGAGAGGCTTTGCAGATGACCGCTGGATACGAACGACTATTTCGCGCCGATCATCTTCTCGCCGCAGCTTCGCCATCGACGAGACGCGCAAGCCACGCCCGCACGTCGCGCGGCTCATCAAAATAATCCGCAACACCTGCCGCGTGACGGCCCACCGAAAATGCCAAGCCGCCATATTCCGGAACGATCGCGAACACCACTTCGTCCGTGACATCGTCGCCGATGAAAATCGGACGGCGGCCCTTGAACGGTTCATGCGTCATCAGTTCGCGGACGCCGGTCGCCTTGGTGAAGCCGGAATGTTTGATCTCGCAGACGCATTTTCCGGGCAGCACTTCGATCGGCGCATTGGGCAGGTCAGCCCTGATCAGCGACACCGCCTCATGGATCGCCTTCTCCGCATGCGGCGCCAGCCGGTAGTGCAGCGCCAGCGAATAGCCCTTGTCTTCCAGCAAAATGCCGGGGCTGAGTTTTGCGATGGCAGCGAGACGGCGTTTTAACTCTTTGTCCATCGGCGGGGCGTGGGTGGCGACCGCTTCGCGATCGGCCGTGAGCCGCATCTCCGCGCCATGGCCGCCGACAACAGGATATTGATCGGGCGCAAAAATCAGATCGATATCGTTGAGCGAACGGCCGCTGACCAGCGCCAGCGCGCCCGAGGTTTTCTCGAGCAGGCGATTGAGCGTTGTTGAAAGGCCCGGCGGCACCCACACCTCGCGCGGCGTCGGCGCGAGATCAAGCAGTGTGCCGTCGATATCGAGCAGGATGGCGCATTCGTTTAGCCGCCGCGCAAGCTCGCTCACCACCGGAACCAGATCCGGCGACGGCTGTTGCGGTGATGGAAAATCGTCTCGCAATGCCACCTCGTTCATCTCATTCTACTCCACAAAGGCGAGCGGGCGTGCAACTTGTTCCAGCGCCTGGCGCTCGGCCGCCACCGCATAGCGCCATGCGATAACCGCCGCCGCGACCATCAATCCTGCCCCCAGCAGATAGCCGGCGAACACGCTGCCGCGCGATCCGGTATCGATCAGCGCGCCAAACAGCGCAGGCCCGGCGACGCCGCCGATGCCGGTGCCGATCGCATAGAACAGCGCGATCGCCAGAGCGCGTACCTCCAGCGGAAAGGTTTCGCTGACGGTGAGATACGCGGCACTTGCGGCTGGCGAAGCAAAGAAGAAAATCACCATCCATGCGATGGTCTGGCTCTGCGCGCTCAACACCCCGATCGCGAACAGATAGCCGGACAGCGCAAGCAGCACGCCCGAGACGCCATAGGTGAACGCAATCATCACGCGGCGCCCCAGCGTATCGAACAACCGGCCGAGCACGAGCGGCCCGAGGAAATTGCCGGCCGCGAATGGCAAGATGTACCAGCCGATATGGTCCGCCGGGATGGCGTAGAAGTCGGTCAGGATCAGCGCAAAGGTAAAGAAGATCGCGTTGTAGAAGAACGCCTGCGCGATCATCAACGCAAGCCCGACCAGCGAGCGCTGTCGGTAGGTGACGAACAGCGTGCGTGCCACCTCGCGCAGCGGGGTGTGGTCACGCATTCTCAATTTGATTTTTGGGAAAGCCTGCTGACGCGGGTCCTGCGCATGGCCGATCACCGATCGTTCGATCTCCGCGACGATCGCGTGGGCTTCTTCGGGACGACCGTGGATCATCAACCAGCGCGGGCTTTCGGGGATCCACATCCGCATCACGAACACCACAAGGCCGAGAGCGGCGCCGGTGAGATATGCCAGCCGCCAGCCGAGATCGGGACCGATCAAATGCGGATCGAGCAGCACGATCGCGCTGGTGGCGCCAATCGCGGCGCCGACCCAGAAACTGCCGTTGATGACCAGATCAGTCCAGCCGCGATAACGCGCCGGCACCAATTCCTGGATCGTCGAATTGATCGCGGTGTATTCGCCACCGATGCCGGCGCCGGTCAGGAAACGAAACAGCGCATAGCTCGCGACATTCCACGACAGCGCGGTCGCGGCGGTTGCGGAAAGATAAAGCGCAAGCGTGATGAAGAACAGTTTCCTGCGCCCGATCCGGTCGGTGAGCCAGCCGAAACCGAGCGCGCCAAGGACCGCGCCGGCGAGATAAGCGCTGTTGGAAAGCCCAACATCGAAATTAGAAAAATTGAGCGTCGGACTCTCTTTCAATGCGCCGGACAGCGCGCCGGCGAGCGTGACCTCCAGCCCGTCGAGAATCCAGGTGATCCCGAGCGCCAGCACGACACGGGTATGGAAGCCGCTCCAGGAGAGAGCGTCGAGACGCGACGGGATGCTGGTCTCGATGATCCGATCGTCGTCGCCTCGCATCGGCGCCGACGTGGCAGCCGTCGAAGAGCGCTTTGTCAGCTGCACATCCATCACGTCGAGCCAGCGAGAAATACAAGGGAATGCGGCGTCCGGAGACCGCTGATATGAACGCCTCAGGCGTACTGGGGTTCCCAAAGTGTTGACCGTCGTCCCGGCCAAGGCCAGGCGAAGGCCGGGACCCATACGCCGTGCTGTCGCGATTTTGCGCTGGGGTTGGACGGCTTTCCAACAACGCGCATCGGTGGTTATGGGTCCCTGCTTTCGCAAGGACGACAACTCATGCCGCCCTGATATTCGCCATGAAGCTATCGAGCTCTTCGCGCAGACGCGCGCTTTCGCTCGAGAGGGTCTTGGCAGAATTGAGCACTTCTTCCGACGCCGAGCCGGTTTCGGTGGCACCGCGATTGACCTGCATGATGTTGGCGGCGGCCTCCTCTGTCCCTTTCGCGACGTTCTGCACGCTGCGCGCGATCTCCTGGGTCGCGGTGCTCTGCTGCTCGACGGCGCTGGCAATCGACGAGGCGATGCTGGAGATCTGGCCGATGGTGCCACCGATCTCCTTGATCGCGGCGACCGATTCTTGCGTGGCGCCCTGCATGCCCGAAATGTGCGACGAAATCTCGTCGGTTGCTTTCGCGGTTTGGCTCGCCAGCGATTTGACCTCGGAGGCGACCACTGCAAAACCGCGTCCGGCATCGCCGGCGCGGGCGGCTTCGATGGTCGCGTTCAATGCGAGCAAATTTGTTTGCTCGGCGATCGCGGTGATCAATTTGACGACGTCGCCGATCTCTTGCGCGGCCTTCGACAATTTGCCGATGCGTCCGTCGGTCTGCTGCGCCTGGAGCACGGCGGCTTCCGCGATCTTGTTGGAGTCGCGCACCCGCCTGCCGATTTCATCGACCGACGCCGACAATTCCTCCGTCGCAGACGCCACCGATTGCATGCTGCTGGAAGCTTCTTCCGAGGCACCCGCGACCTGGCTGGACAGGCTTTGCGTGGTTTCCGCGGTCCGCGTCAGCGTTCCGGCGGCGGCTTCGAGCTGAACCGCGGACGCCGACACGTTGGAGACGATCGCGCCCACCGCCGTCTCGAAATCATCGGCGAAACGAATGAGCTCGGCGCGACGCGCAGCACCTGCCGCCTTGTTCTGGGCGTCATGGGCCGCTGCATCGCGTTCGGCCTTGGCGATCGCCTGCATCTTGAACTCTTCCACCGCGCCCGCCATCTCGCCGAGTTCGTCCCTGCGCCCGAGGCCGGGCAGCACGACCTCGAAATTGCCGCCGGCGAGCTCGCGCATCGCCTTGCACATCGCCGTCATCGGGCGCGAAATTCCCCTGCCCAGCAGCAGCGCCAGGATAGCGCCGAGCAGGAAGCCGCCGGCCGCCAGCATCAGGATCAGGTGCTGGGTCTCGCCGATGGCCGCGTCCGATTCGGCTTCAAGCCGTTGCTGATCGGAGAGCAAATCCGACTTCATTTCGCCGGCGCCCTTGACGATCGCGGCCGCCGAGTCGGCCATCTCGGCCACCAGTTCGTCGATCTCCTTCGAATTGTCGATCAGCTTGGTCAGCGCCTGCCTATATTTCTCGAGCAGCGCGGCGGCCTCTTTGAGGCCCAGCACGATCTTTTCATCGCGTGAGGTTACCGCGTGAAGCGCATTTGCGACAAACTCGAGGCGCGCCAGCGCGCTGGCGGCGACCGTCTGGTCGGAATTGACGACGAAGGTGTTGGCAAGCGCCGTCACCGCCTGAAATTGATCGGTCACCTTCTTGGCGCCGAACTGGATCGCCTGGATTTCGGAATCCTCGGCGTTGCTGGGGAGATCGTCGAGCTTGTAACGGAACATGCTGCCGCTAGGCGTGAGCCGATTTTGCGTCACCAGCGCGCTGTCGCGCTTGAACTTGAGAATCTCGGCGAAGATCTTGGTGAAGGCTTTGAACTCCCTCGCCAGCCGCGTGATCTGATCCAGGCCGGCCGGATTGGTGGTGCCCTTCATCGATTGATCGATGGCGTCTTTCAGGGCGGTTTCGGCCTTAAGCGCCGCGGTGGCATCGTCTTCCTTCCCGGTCACGATGTAGTAGCGCGCCAAGCCCTGATAGGAGATCATTTGGCGGTCGATATTGCGGGCCAGATCGGCTTCCGAGACGCTGTTGCGGTAAGTGGCGACGCCTCCCGAGACCCGCTCGAAGCCGAGATAGGCGATCCCCATGCTGGCCGCCGAGATGGCGAGCACGACGGCAAAGCCGAGCATGACTTTGCCGCGAAATCGCAAGCTCGGGAGCCTCAGCTTGGGAAATTTTGGGGATATCGACCGCGGCCAGACACCTTTGAACAACCCCACCTCGACCCCCGTTTTCTTCGGCAACGCAGCATTATCGGGGAGCGCAAGCTCCCCCCGATACCGATGCCGAAAACTAGGGCAGAATAGATAAAGGGCCGTAAATTTGGGCCGGGTGGGGGCCGACGTCGAAACCTCGTAGCCCGGATGCAAATCCGGGACCGATGGAGAGGTTCTCGCCCGCGGCTGCCCCCACCCCAACCCTCCCCCGCAAGCGAGGGAGGGAGCAGAAAGCGCCGCACTTGGCGAAAAGCATTTCCTCCCTGACGGGCGCGATGTGGATCGCTCTCGACTCGCTGCGCTCTATCGCTCTCTCTCCCGCTTGCGGGGGAGGGTCGGGGTGGGGGTGCCACCGCAGCGGCGGTGTGTCCAGGCGTTCGCCGGGACGACGGGCGAGACGAACGCGACATCACAATGACCACTGCAACGAAAATCCCAGTTGCAAAGTCCTGCCCCCGTGCTTCTAATCGGCACAATCAAAAATCATCCGGAGGGTTTACGCGTGTCCACAGTCAAACTGACGGTAAACGGCAAGGCGGTTTCGGCCGAGGTCGAGGACCGCACTCTTCTCGTGCATCTGTTGCGCGATCATCTCAACCTGACCGGCACCCATATCGGCTGCGATACCAGCCAATGCGGCGCCTGCGTCGTGCATATCGACGGCCGCGCGGTCAAATCCTGCACGGTTTTGGTCGGACAGGCCAATGGCGCCAATGTCACCACCATCGAGGGCATCGCCAAGGGCGACGAGCTGCATCCGATGCAGGCGGCGTTCCGCGATAATCACGGATTGCAGTGCGGCTATTGCACGCCGGGTATGATCATGTCGGCGATCGATATTGTGCATCGCCACAGCGGCAAGCTCGACGAGGCCACCGTCCGGCACGAGCTCGAGGGCAATATCTGCCGCTGCACCGGCTACCACAACATCGTCAAATCGGTGCTCGACGCGGCAGGCCGCATGAAGGTCGCGCAAGCCGCTGAATAGCGGGCGACGGACCACCGATCACCAAATCAAGACCGCCGAATTTCGATGGAAATGGCGGACAACAAACTCCGGTAGGGAGAACGGACATGGGCGTTGAAGGCATTGGCGCAAGCGTAGTGCGCAAGGAAGACCGGCGTTTTATCACGGGCAAGGGCCGCTACGTCGACGACATCAAATTACAGGGCATGACCTATGCCCATTTCATCCGCACCCCGCACGCGCACGCCAAAGTGAAGAGCATCGATTCGGCGGCGGCGATGAAAATGCCCGGCGTGGTCGGTGTGCTCACCGGCAAAGAACTGGTCGATGACAAGATCGGCAATTTGATCTGCGGCTGGGCCATCACCTCGAAGGACGGCACGCCGATGAAGATGGGCGCGTGGCCGGCGATGGCGCCGGAGACGGTGCGCTTTGTCGGACAGGCGGTCGCGGTCGTGATCGCCGAAACCAGAAACCAGGCCAAGGACGCAGCGGAAGCCGTCGTGGTCGATTACGAAGAACTCCCCGCGGCGGCCGACATTCGCGCCGCGATCAAGCCGGGCGCGCCGCAACTGCATCCGGAAGCCCCGGGCAACGTGGTCTATGACTGGGCGCTCGGCGATGAAGCCGCAGTGAAAGACGCCTTTGCGAAGGCCGCCAACATCGTCACGCTCGAACTCACCAATAACCGGCTGGTGCCGAACGCGATGGAGCCGCGCTCGGCGATCGCGGAATATAACGACGCCGAAGAGCACTTTACCCTCTACACGACATCGCAGAACCCGCATGTCGCGCGCCTCGTGCTGTCGGCGTTTTACAACGTCGCACAGGAGCACAAGCTGCGGGTGATCGCGCCCGATGTCGGCGGCGGGTTTGGCTCCAAGATCTACATCTATCCGGAAGAGATGGTGGCGCTGTGGGCCTCGAAGAAGGTGCGTCGCCCCGTCAAATGGACCGGCGACCGCACCGAAGCCTTCCTCACGGACGCGCATGGCCGCGACCATGTCTCGAAGGCGGAGATGGCGTTCGACAAGGACAACAAGATTTTGGGCCTTCGGGTGAAGACCCACGCCAATTTCGGCGCCTATATGTCGCTGTTCTCCTCGGCCGTGCCGACCTATCTCTATGTCACGCTGCTGTCGGGCCAGTATGTCATCCCGGCGATCTATGCCGAGGTGATGGGCGTCTATACCAACACCACGCCGGTCGACGCCTATCGCGGCGCGGGCCGGCCTGAAGCAAGCTATCTGCTCGAACGGATGATGGAAACCGCGGCGCGGCAATTGAAGGTCGATCCCGGCGAATTGCGCCGCAAGAACTTTATCACTCAGTTCCCCTATCAGACGCCGGTTATCATGGCCTATGACATCGGCGATTTCGGCGCCTCGCTCGACGCGGCGCTAAAGGCGATCGACTACGCCGACTTCCCCGCGCGCAAGGCCAAGGCGAAGTCGGAAGGAAAACTCCGCGGCATCGGCTTCTCCTGCTACATCGAGGCCTGCGGCATCGCGCCCTCGAAAGCAGTTGGCAGCCTGGGCGCCGGCGTCGGTTTGTGGGAATCCGCGGAGATCCGGGTCAATCCGGTCGGCACCATCGAAGTCCTGACCGGTTCGCACAGCCATGGCCAGGGCCATGAGACGACGTTTGCGCAACTGATCTCTGAGCGCCTCGGCGTTCCCATCAGCCAGGTGCAAATCGTCCATGGCGACACCGACAAGGTGCAATTCGGCATGGGCACTTACGGCTCGCGCTCGATCGCGGTCGGCGGCACCGCCATCATCAAGGCGATGGAGAAGGTCGAGGCCAAGGCCAAGAAGATCGCCTCGCACCTGTTAGAGGCGTCCGAGGGCGACATCATCATCGAGAACGGCGAGTTCAAGGTCACCGGCACCGACAAGTCGATCGCACTGCCGATGGTCGCGCTCGCCGCCTATACCGCGCACAATCTGCCCGACGGCATGGAGCCGGGCTTGAAGGAAACCGCGTTCTACGACCCGACCAATTTTACCTTTCCGGCCGGCGCCTATATCTGCGAACTGGAAGTCGATTCCGCGACCGGCAAGACTTCGTTCGTCAACTTCGTCGCGGCGGACGATTTCGGGCGGCTGATCAACCCGATGATCGTCGAGGGCCAGGTCCATGGCGGCCTCGCGCAAGGCATCGGGCAGGCGCTGCTGGAAGGCGCGGTTTATGACAGTAACGGCCAGCTCGTGACCGCGTCGTTCATGGATTACACCATGCCGCGCGCCGACGATCTGCCGTCGTTCAAATTAAACCACACCCCGACGCTGTGTCCGGGCAATCCCCTGGGCGTCAAGGGTTGCGGCGAAGCCGGCGCGATCGGCGCTTCCGCTGCCGTGATCAATGCGATCACGGACGCGATCGGCAACAACAAGCTTGAGATGCCGGCGACACCCGATCGGGTGTGGCGCGCCATTCACGCCAAAGCATAAGGGGGAAACTCGTCATGTACGCAACAACCTATCATCGTCCCTCCTCTGTCGACGAAGCGGCTGCGCTATTTTCGAAGGGCAAAGAGGCAAAATATCTCGCCGGCGGCCACACGCTGATCCCTGTGATGAAGCAGCGGCTGGCGTCGCCCACCGACGTGATCGACCTCGGCAAGATCAAGGACCTGATCGGCATCGAGGTTTCCGCTGACGCAGTGACGATCAAGGCGGCGACGCCGCATTACGACGTCGCCACCAGCGGGCCAGCGCAAAAGGCGATCCCAGCGCTCACTTACCTTGCCTCGCTGATCGGCGATCCGGCCGTGCGCTATCGCGGCACCATCGGCGGCTCGCTCGCCAACAACGATCCCGCCGCGGATTATCCAGCGGCGGTGCTGGCGCTCGGTGCGACCATCAAGACCAACAAGCGCAGCATCGCGGCCGATGATTTCTTCAAGGGCCTGTTCGCGACAGCGCTTGCGGACGGCGAAATCATCACGCAGGTGTCGTTCCCTGTTCCGGCCAAGGCGGGCTATTCCAAATTCCCGCATCCGGCGTCGCGTTTTGCCCTCACCGGCGTGTTCGTGGCAAAAACAAAATCAGGCGATGTCCGCGCTGCGGCCACCGGCGCATCCTCGTCTGGCGTCATGCGCCTGCCGGCGATCGAGGCGGCGTTGAAGGCCAATTGGTCGGCGGCCGCACTCGATCCCGTCACGATTTCCTCAAGCGGGCTCTTGAGCGATCTGCAGGGCACGTCGGACTATCGCGCCAATCTGATAAAAGTGATGGCACAACGCGCGGTCACCGCGGCCGGCTGACAGCGCCTAAACGCAATTTCCGATGCAGGCGGCGCGCGAGCCAGGCGCGCCGCTTCGTTTTTGGTCATATTCCTCGCAAATGGTTCTTGCTACATGTTGCCCAAGGCGAGACAATTTCGCCAGGAAACGGTTCAACGGAAAAACAACGTGCTCGACAAATCAGCCCCGCATGCCGGTACCCGCACCTCCGGCCCGCTCGCAGGTTTTCGTATCGTCGAATTCGCCGGCATCGGGCCCGGCCCCTTTGCCTGCATGATGCTGGCGGACATGGGCGCGGAGGTGGTCACGCTCGACCGCGTCGGCGCCAAGAAGAATCTCAAATCGGTGGCTGGGCGCGGACGCAAAGTCGTCGAGCTCGATCTGAAGGACAAGGCCGCGGTCGCGCAGGTGCTCGATTTGTTGGCCAATGCCGATGCGCTGATCGAAGGGTTCAGGCCCGGCGTGATGGAGCGGCTCGGGCTCGGGCCCAACGCGGTGCTGGCGCGAAACCCGCGGCTGGTTTATGGCCGCATGACCGGATGGGGCCAGGAAGGCCCGCTGGCGCAGGCCGCCGGCCACGACATCAACTATATCTCGGTGACCGGCGCGCTGGCCGCGATCGGACCTGCGGAGCGGCCGGTGCCGCCGCTCAATCTGGTCGGCGATTTCGGCGGCGGCGCGCTTTATCTCGTGGTCGGTGTGCTGGCCGCATTGCTGGAAGCGTCGAAGTCGGGCAAGGGACAGGTGGTCGACGCCGCAATGTGCGACGGCGCCGCATCGCTGTTGTCGATGTTCTTCGACATGGCCGCCGCCGGCCGATGGACCGACCAGCGCGAGAGCAATTTTTTGGACGGCGGCGCGCATTTTTATGGCGTCTATGAATGCGCCTGCGGCCGGTTCGTCTCGATCGGCTCGATCGAGCCGCAATTCTATGCGCTGCTGCGCCAGCACGCGGGCCTAACGGAGGCCGATTTCGACGCGCAGATGGACCGCAATGCCTGGCCCGCGCTGAAGCAGAAGCTGGTCGAGGTGTTCAAGACAAAAACCCGCGACGAGTGGTGCAAGATCATGGAAGGCACCGACATCTGCTTCGCACCGGTCCTGACCATGAAAGAGGCGCCGCACCATCCGCACATGGCGGCAAGAAATATTTTTGTCGAGCGCCACGGCGTAACGCAGCCCGCCCCCGCGCCGCGCTTTTCACGCACGCCGTCGGCGATCCGCGAGGCGGAGACGGCGGATATTGCGGGGCTGACGCGGGAGTGG
>DATBYN010000553.1:0-6416 GCA_036513695.1 Bradyrhizobium sp.
GCCCCCGCAATCGATATGTCGCGCGCGTGCTCAACGAGGCGAAGCTGGCGACCCTGTTGATCGACCTGCTGACGCTGCACGAGGAAGTCGTCGACGCGCGCACGGCACAGCTGCGCTTCGACATCGACCTGCTCGCTGAAAGGCTCGTCGACGCAACCGATTGGCTCACCCAGTTCCCCGATACCAAGCACCTCCGCATCGGCTATTTCGGCGCCAGCACCGGCGCCGCTGCGGCGCTGGCGGCAGCGGCTGTGCGCCCCGATGCGGTGCGCGCGATCGTCTCGCGAGGCGGCCGTCCCGATTTGGCTGGTGCGGCCTTGACGAGCGTTCAGGCTCCCACGTTGTTGATCGTCGGCGAACACGACGACCAGGTCGTGCAGCTAAACCGGCAAGCGCTGACGCAGCTGCGCTGCGAAAAGCGGCTTGTGATCGTGCCCGGAGCAACGCACCTGTTCGAAGAACCGGGCGCGCTGGATGAAGTGGCGCGGTTGGCGCGCGACTGGTTCCAGCGCCATCTTGACGTGTAGCCGTTCCAGGAGATGGTCGGTGTCTCTCAATCAATCCAAAGCAAGCGAACGGTCCGATCTCTCCGCTAGGCTCGCCAACAAGCCGTACACGCTCGGTCTCGAGCGCATTGGTTTGATCTCCTTGCGCTTTCCGCTGCTGGTCGGGCTTGCCGCCGTCGTATTGCTGATGGCGGCGGCGTTTGGGACAGCGCGTATCAAGGTCGACGATTCCCTGAGCCAGCTGTTTCGATCCGAAACGCCGGAGTTCAAGACCTTCGAAGAGGTGACGAGACGCTTCCCGTCGAACGAATTCGATGTCCTCATCGTGGTCGAGGGCAAGAATCTCGTTGAACGCTCTTCGATCGAGAAGCTGCGCGATCTGGTCACGGATCTCCAGCTGATCGACGGCACGAGGGGCATCATCTCGATATTTTCGGCTCGCCAGCCGCCCCACGGCAACGAGCTGCCCGCGCCTTTGTTTCCCGACCGATTGCCCACCGGCGCCGAGTATGACCAGCTGGTGCAGCGCGTGATGAGCAACGAGATCATCCGCGGCAAGCTGTTGTCGGAAGATGGCGAATTAACGCTGATCGTCCTCGCACTCGACCCGGAGGTCGTTGCCAGCAGTCGTTTGCGCGACGTCATCGGCGAGATTCAGAAAACAATCAGCGATGATCTTGCCGGCACCGGGCTCACGGCTCGCCTCTCCGGAGTGCCGGTGATGCAGCTTGAGATCCGCAATGCGGTGGAGCGCGACCGGCTGGTCTATAACGCATTCGGCTTCGCCGCCGGAGCTCTCATCGCCATCATATTCTTTCGACGCTTGTCATTTATGATCATCGCGGCAGGCCCGCCATTGACCGCGATCGTGCTGGCCCTCGGCGCCCTCGGCTGGCTTGATTTTCGCCTCAACATGTTCCTCAACGTGATGACGCCGCTGATCATGGTGATCAGCTTTTCGGACAGCATGCAGTTGACGTTCGCAGCCCGCGACCGGCTGCTTCAGGGCGAAGGAAAATACCAGGCGTTTTGCAACGCCATGCTCGTGGTCGGACCGGCCTGCGTGCTGACGCACGCGACCGCCGCGCTTTCGTTCGTTGCGCTGCAGTTTTCCGAATCCGATTTGATCAGGACGTTTGGCGAGGCCGGCCTGATCGCAACGCTCATCGCCATGGTCGCGGTTTTGATGCTGGTGCCGCTGCTCGGCGTCCTGCTGGTGCGGAACGAATCGGTGTTTGCCGCGGAAGTCAGGGGCGCGGACTCCGCCTTAGATGTGCTCCGGCGCTTCTGTTTCTGGATTGCCGCCCGAATGGTGAGCCGGCCGGGGTTTTACAGCCTGATCAGTGTTTTGGTTGTTGGTGGCCTTGGACTGATCTACGCCAATCTTGAGCCTCGGTATCGGTTGGCCGACCAGGTACCGGACCGGGAACAGGCCGTTGCGGCGAGCCACCGTCTCGATGCCAAGCTCAATGGCGCCAATCCGATTGATGTCCTGATCGAGTTTCCCAAAGGCAAATCACTTTATGACCCGGAAACACTGGCGGTGATCGCAGCCGTGCATGCAACCGTCGAGAAGCAGCCCGGCATCGCCAATGTGTGGTCGCTTGAGACATTGCGGCGCTGGCTTGCGGAGAAGATGGGCAAGTCTGATGTGGCGACGTTGAAGCAATATGTCGACATACTTCCCAAATATCTGACGCGCCGCTTCATTTCGGCGGAACAGGACGCCGTGCTGGTTTCAGGCCGCGTCCCGGACGTCGATGCCAGCCAGCTTCTGCCCATCATTCAAAGCCTCGACAAAGCGCTGGATCAAGTCCGCGCGCAGCACCAAGGCTACAAAATAGCCGTGACCGGCCTGTCGGCGATCGCCGCCCGCAACAGCGCCCTCATGATCGAGAAATTGAACAGAGGTCTGACGCTCGAGTTCCTGTTTGTCGCAGCCTTCATCGGCCTGGCCTTCCGCTCCGTCGTCGTCCTGCTGGCGTGCGTCATGCCCGGAATATTTCCGGTCGTGCTCTCGGGAACGCTGTTGTGGCTGATCGGCGAGGGCCTGCAATTCGCGAGCGTCGTGGCGCTGACGGTCTCCTTCGGATTGGGGCTGAGCGCCACCATTCATTTCCTCAATCGGTTGCGGCACGAGGAACGGCCAGACGAAGACCCGGCTATCGCGGTGGAGCGCGCCACCGTGCTTGTTGGCCCACCCTTGATTTTGACGTCGGTCGTATTGGCATGCGGCTTGATCGTAACGGTGTTCTCCGATCTGCCGTCGCTTCGCCTGTTTGGCTGGTTGAGCGCGTTCGCCATGCTGGCGGCCTTGGCGGCGGACCTGTTGATCCTGCGGCCCACAGTCACGTTCTTGAGCAGGCTCGCGCGCCAGCTTGGCGAGAAGCGACTGCACCGTCGAGCGTTCTAGGCCGCCAACAGCTTCTCAAGCCGGATCGGCAATTTTCGGACCCGAATGCCGGTCGCATGATAGACCGCGTTGGCGACGGCTGCAGCGGTGCCCACGTTGCCCAGCTCTCCAATGCCCTTAACCCCAACGGGGTTGACGAAATCGTCTCTCTCGGGAACCAGAATTACGTCAACATCCTGAATGTCCGCGTTCACCGGGATGAGATAGTCCGCAAGGTTGTCATTGATGTAGCGCGCGACGCGCTGGTCGATCTCGGTCGCTTCATGTAGCGCGGAGGAAATTCCCCAGATCATCGCCCCCATATATTGGCTATGTGCCGTTCGCGTGTTCATCAGCCGACCCGCGGCGAAAGCGCCGACGATGCGCGGCACTCGTATCTCGCGTGTCAGTGCGTGAACCCTTACTTCGACGAATTCCGCGCCGGTCGCATACATCAATTTTTCACCTTTCGAACCGCCGGTCAGAAATGGCGTGCCGGCGTACAGATTTTTGATGGAATCCGGTTTGCCGCCCGGGGGCAAGTACTCGGCGTACTCCTCGATGGCTCCGACGCCAAGACGGCCGAAGCTTTCCTCCAGATTAGGCTGTCGTACCCCGGTATTGCTGCCTACAGTGTTGTCCGACTGTGTCGGCACCGGGGCCGAGAGTCTTGAACGAATAGCCTCGCAGGCCTTCATCACGGCAGAGCAGGCGCTCGCCGTCGTGTTCGACCCGCCGGCGACCGGCGCAGGCGGCAGGTTGCTGTCACCGAGCTCGACGGAAACGGACGACAAGGGAATGCCAAGCTCTTCTGCGGCGATTTGTCCAATGACCGTGTAGGCGCCAGTACCCAGATCGTGTGCGGCGATTTGCACGCGCGCCTTGCCATCTGCTGTCAACAGCACGCGCGCAGCGGCTGCTCCGACGTGGGTCGGATAGACGGCGCTCGCGCAGCCCCATCCGATCAGCCAGTCGCCGTCCCGCATCGAGCCGGGCTCTGGGCTGCGTTTCGACCAACCGAAGCGCTCGGAGGCCTCATCATAGCATTTCATCAGCGAGCGGCTGGACCATTGCTTGCCTGTGGCATCTGTTTGGGAATCGTTGATGCGGCGCAATTCCACCGGGTCCATGTTGAGCTTGATCGCAAGCTCATCCATCGCGCTTTCCAGCGCATAGATGTACGGTACCACGGGCGGCGAGCGCATGAATCCCGGCGTATTGCGGTCCGCATGTACCAGGGAGACGCGGGTTTTCACCGCACCAAAGCCGTACAGGCGTGCACTGTCCTCCACGCCCGCCACGGAATACGGATCCGGACGCGAAGTTACCTCCCAGCCTTCGTGAATGAAGCTCGTAATCTTTCCGTCGCGCTGCGCGCCAATGCGGATGCGCTGGCGGGTTTCAGCGCGATACGTCTGAATCGTAAAGCCCTGATCGCGTGTTGCAACCAGCTTTACCGGCCGGTTGAGGCGCCTCGCCGCGAGGGCGACCAATCCTGTGCGCGGCGAAAATTGCGCTTTCGATCCGAACGCTCCACCCACGAAAGGAGATACGGCATGAACCTTTGCGATATCAATGCCCATTTTCTTCGCGGCATTGGCCTTCAACCCATACATGAATTGGCTCGGCTCGTAGATCGTCAGTTTATCGTCCTGCCAGACGCAGGTCGTCGTAAACAGCTCTATGGGGTTATGATGCTGGGTTGGCGTTTCGTATTCGGCTTCGAGCTTGACCTGTGCTGCGCCGTACGCGGCTTCGGCATCGCCGGCCTGCGGGACATCTTTTTGCTTGCTGATATCCTCCTCGCTGACACCTGGAGAGTCGAAAGTCGCGCTCGGCTGTTCTGCCTGGTAAGTCACATGAACCCTGTGAGCCGCTTCGCGCGCGGCTTCAAAAGTCTCGGCAACGACAAGCGCTATGATTTGTCCGCCATACTTGATTTCTGGTCCGAAATCCTGGATCGACGACGTCGGGCCGCCGCCGCCGGATCGATACTCGATCATCTTTAGCTCACTGCCGTTCTTCAGCTCGCCGATGTTCGCGTGGTAAAAGATTTCGAGCACACCAGGCACGGCCTTGGCCTCGGTGAGGTTCATTGCCGTGATGCGTCCCTTGGCGATCGCGCTGGTAACCAGAAACGCATAGGCCGGGTTTGCGACCGGAAAGTCCGACCCATAGCGCGCTTCGCCGGTGACCTTCAGGCGCCCGTCGATTCGCGGCTCCGGTTTGCCCATGTTTTCCTTCGGCTCGGGGGCGGCAGTGCTCATGATCAAATCTCCATGTCGCCGGCCTGGCGCAACGCACGCATCAGCGTCCGCTTGCCGAGTTCGACTTTGAATGCATTGTGCTGGCGCGGCCGAGCATCTGCGAACGCAACATCGGCGGCGTGGCGCACGGCCGTGTCATCGAGCCGCCGATTGAAGAGCGAAGCCTCGGCCTCATGGGCTCGCCACGGCACCGTCGCCACGCCTCCGAGAGCAATGCGCGCCTGCTTCACAATATCGCCGTTGAGATCGAGAGCGACGGCGGCCGATGCAAGCGCGAATTCATAGGATTCCCGATCCCTCACCTTTAAGAACAGCGATCGCCGGGTGAAAGGCGCCCTGGTTATCCGAAACGCTGTGATCAGCTCTCCCGGCGCGAGCGTTGTCTCGAGATGCGGAGTTTGTCCCGGTGGCCGGTGCAATTTCGCGAACGGAAGCTCGCGTGAGCCGTTCCGTCCCATAACCTCGACCTGGGCGTCGAGCGCTATCAGGGCCTGTGCGAAATCGCCTGGATAGGTCGCGATGCACCGTTCGCTGGTGCCCAGGATCGCGTGGGGGCGATTGATCCCGTCGAGAGCCGCGCATCCCGAGCCGGGCTCGCGCTTGTTGCAATTGGAATAGGATGTATCGCGAAAATAACTGCAGCGGGTCCGCTGCAACACGTTTCCGCCGAGCGACGCCATGTTTCGAATTTGTGCGCTGGCGGCCAGCTGAAGCGATTGCGCTATGACCGGGAACTCCCGGCGTACATCGGGATGATCGGACACATCTGACATCCGGGTCAAGGGTCCGAGCTGCAGCCGATTGCCTGCGAACTCGACTAGACCGGCATTGGTCCGGTCCAGATCGTTGATGTCCACGACGCGCTCGGGCCGCATGACGCCGAGCTTCATGAGATCGAGTAATGTCGTACCGCCAGCCAGATATTGGCTGTGTGAATGCGCGGCGTCGGCGGCTTCGGCATCGGCCGTACGATACGCCGAATACGCGGACTGCAGATCGCCGGAGCGAGAGAACTGAAACGATTGCATGTCAGGCCTCTTTCATTCTTGTTTTCGCCTGGTTAATAGCCTCCACGATGTTGGGGTAAGCCGCGCAGCGGCAGAGGTTGCCGCTCATGTACTCGCGGATGTCGGCGTCGGTACCGGCGTGTCCCTCCTTCACGCACGCGACCGCCGACACGATCTGCCCCGGCGTGCAATAGCCACACTGGAACGCGTCGTGATCGATAAAGGCCTGCTGCATCGGGTGCAG
>DATBYN010000554.1:0-3222 GCA_036513695.1 Bradyrhizobium sp.
CGCATCGCCGATGCCTTCGAGCAGGAAGGCGCCGACGCCTGGTACCAGGACGGCGCCCGCGAGCGCTTCCTTGGGACTCGCGCCAACGAAGAGTGGAAGAAGGTCGACGACATCTGCGACGTCTGGTTCGATTCAGGTTCCACGCACGCCTTTGTGCTGGAGGACCCCGTGCATTTTCCGGGCCTCGCCGGGATCAAGCGCATGGTCGATGGCGGCGACGATACAGTCATGTATCTGGAAGGAAGCGACCAGCACCGCGGCTGGTTCCAGTCCTCGCTACTGGAAAGCTGCGGCACCCGCGGCCGCGCGCCGTTCGACATCGTGCTGACCCACGGCTTCACCCAGGACGAACACGGCCGCAAAATGTCGAAGTCGCTCGGCAATACGATCGAGCCGCAGGCGGTGATCAAGCAATCCGGCGCCGACATCCTGCGGCTGTGGGTGGCCGCGTGCGACTACACCGACGACCAGCGCATCGGCCCGGAAATCCTGAAAAACACCGTCGAAACCTACCGCAAATTGCGCAACACGATCCGCTGGATGCTCGGCACGCTGCATCACTTGAAGCCGGGCGAAGAGGTCGCGTACGCCGACATGCCCGAACTGGAGCGGCTGATGCTGCATCAGCTCGCTGAACAAGCAGCGATCGTGCGCCAGGCTTACGCCGAGTTCGACTACAAGACCGTGGTCGCCACGCTGTCGGCGTTCATGAACACCGAATTGTCGGCATTCTACTTCGATATCCGCAAGGACACGCTGTATTGCGACCCGCCGTCCTCGGTGACGCGGAAGGCGGCGCTGACGACGATCGACATCCTCTGCGACGCCATCCTGAAATGGCTTGCGCCGGTCTTGAGTTTCACCATCGACGAAGCGTGGCGGCTCTACCAACCGGACGCCGAGCCGTCGGTGCATCTGACGCTGTTTCCGGACGGGCTTCTATCCTTCCGCGACGAGAAGCTGGCGGCGAAATGGGAAACCATCCGCGATATCAGGCGCGTCGTCACCGGCGCTCTGGAGCTCGAGCGCGCGGCCAAGAATATCGGCTCCTCGCTCGAAGCCTCGCCGATCATCTATGTGTCCGAGAGGGCGATGTTGACGACCTTGTTCGACGTCGACCTCGCCGAGATCTGCATCACCTCGAACTATGAGGTGAGAGAAGGCGAGGCACCTTCCGGCGCGTTCCGGTTGAACGACGTGCCGGGCGTCGCGGTCGTGGTCGAAAAGGCTGTCGGCACCAAATGCGCACGCTCGTGGAAAATCCTGCCCAGTGTCGGCGAAGACGCCGAATATCCCGACGTCTCGCCGCGCGATGCGCAAGCTTTGCGCGAATGGAAGGCGCTGGGGGTGACGGTTTGAACTCGTCGTCCCGGCTGCTACCCAACATCTATCGTCGTCCCGGCGAAGGCCGGGACCCATAACCACCGGCGTTTGCGATAGACAAAGGAAGATGACCGAAGACCTTTCAGAACTGATTCGACACGGAGTATGGGTCCCTGCTTTCGCAGGGACGACACGATATTTTGCGGCAGCCACCTTGCAATGACCTCCAATCTCCGCCCCGGCATTATCGCCGCCCTCGCCGCGCTGGCACTCGACCAGGCGTCGAAAGTCTGGCTGCTGTTCGTGTTCGACATCGCCCATCGCGGCGCGGTCAAGGTCACGCCGTTCTTTGATCTGGTATTGGAATTGAACACCGGGATCAGCTACGGCTGGTTCCAGAACGAAAGCCCGGCCGGTCAGGCTATTTTGTTCGCGGTCAAGGCGGTGGCGGTGATCGTCCTGGCGATCTGGATGGCCCGGTCGCGCACCCTGACGGCCACGATCGCACTGGGCCTGATCATCGGCGGCGCCATCGGCAACGTCATCGACCGCCTCGCCTATGGCGCGGTGATCGATTTTGCCCTGTTTCACGTCCAGATCGGGGGAAAACCCTTCAATTGGTACGTGTTTAACCTTGCCGATGTGGCGATCGTTGCTGGCGTTGCGGCGCTGTTGTATGATTCCTTCCTGGGGGTACCCGCCGCAAAAGCGCCCTGATCACGGATGATACGACCCCTTGGTCGCAGCAGGGGAACTGCGGTTCAGATCGGCCAGCTAGCGGAAATATTGAACAGGAAGAGCCCGATGCGCGAGCCCGGAGCCAACAGTTGGATTGTGCAGAATAGGGCGGGAGCGCTGACGCGCACCCGCCGGCTCGCTGTCGTCGCATTTGGCCTCGTCCTTGGCATCGGCCTCGTGATGAGCGCCGGCGTCGCCCGTGCCCAGGACGACGAGGAGGATGACAAGACCTTCGAGGAAAAGATCATCGACGGCATCATGGCCGGCGTCGGCGGCACCAACATGGAGAACCGGGGCATCGACTATCGCGAGCGCTCCCCGCTGGTGGTGCCCCCGAAGCTCGATCTGCCGCCGCCGGAAGCCGCGAAGAGCGAGGTCAAGGATCCGAACTGGCCGAAGGATCCCGACGTGGCGCGGCGCAAGGCTGCGACCGCAGCGCGCAAGACACGCAAATATGAGACTCCCGAGCAAGCGGCCCGCATCCTGACGCCCTCCGAACTCAACGTCGGCAGGACCGCGGCTCCGGCCCGCACCGACAACGATTCGGTGCAGCCTGGCGTCTCCAACAATCCGATACTGAGCCCCTCGCAGCTCGGTTTCGACGGCAAACTCAGCACCCTGTTCGGCGGTAGCAAAACCGAGTCGGCCCCGTTCAAGGGCGAGCCGCCCCGGCAATCCCTGGTCGAGCCTCCTCCGGGATATCAGACGCCGTCGCCGAATTTCATGTATGGCACCGGCGGCCCCAAGGAATCGCTGAACAAGGAATACAACCCGGCCGCCGGCAAATATGGCGAATAGCCGCTGTTGCCTCGCAGCTTCGTGACGCTTGCCGGCAGCGGCGCCGTGTACGATGCCGCGGTGTCGGCCCGGACGCTCCTGTCCGGGCATTCAATCGGGTCATAATGTCCTCATATCGCTTCGCTGCCTTTCTTTTCGTCACGCTCGTTTCGGCGTTCGCCATCCCCACAGGCACAGCTCTCGCCCAGACCACGGTGACCTCGGACCCGCCGGCGACGTTTACACTTCCCAATGGCTTGCAGGTCCTCGTCATCCCGGACCACCGCACGCCGGTCGTCACGCAGATGATCTGGTACAAGGTCGGCTCCGCCGATGAGACCCCGGGTAAATCGGGATTGGCGCATTTTCTCGAGCATTTGATGT
>DATBYN010000555.1:0-5129 GCA_036513695.1 Bradyrhizobium sp.
GCATCGTCGATCTCGATCGACCACGGCAGCACTTCGTAGTCGACCTCGATCAGTTCGCAGGCCTTTGCCGCGATTGCCTCCGACGTGGCGGCGACTGCCGCGACGGGATGGCCGGGAAACAGCGCCTTCTCGCGCGCCATCACGTTGCGGCACATCCAGCGCATGTCCTGGATGCCAAGCATGACCGACTTGTCGATCGGGAAATCGACGACGTCGCGCGCGGTGACCACCGCTTTGACGCCCGGCAGCGCTTCTGCCTTGGAGGTGTCGATCGATCTGATGCGGGCATGCGGATGCGGGCTGCGCTTGACCTTGCCCCAGATCATGCCGGGCATGGTGGTGTCGGCGGCAAACGCCGCGCGTCCGGTGACCTTGTCGGCGCCGTCAGGACGAATGGTGCGCTGCCCGATCCACTTGTTGTTGGTGATGATGTTCATTGCGCCATCTCCCGCATTTCAGCCGCGGTCTCGAGAACCGCGCGGACAATCTTGTCGTAACCGGTGCACCGGCAGAGATTGCCGGCGAGCCAGAAGCGGACCTCTTCCTCGCTCGGGTGTGGATTCTTCTTCAGTAGCGCATCGGAGGCGACCAGCATGCCCGAGGTGCAGATGCCACATTGCAGCGCTGCCATTTCCAGAAATTTTTGCTGTAGCGGATGCAGCCGCTCACCCTGCGCCATGCCTTCGATGGTTCTGATATCGTGGTCTTCGGCCTCCGCAGCGAGCATCAGGCAGGAGCAGACCAGCCGATCGTCCAGCATGATGCTGCAGGCGCCGCAATCGCCGGACGCGCAGCCTTCCTTGGAGCCGGTCAAAGCCAGCGGCCCGCGCAAGGCGTCGAGCATGGTGTCGTTCGGCTCGCACAGGAATTCCATCGGCTCGCCGTTGATGGTGGTGGAAACATGCAGTTTTGCCATGGTCTTCAATTCCCCAACTCAATTTTCTTTTGCGCGCTTGGCCGCGATGGCCGCCGTGCGCTTGAGCAGCACGCCGGCGACTTTGGTGCGATAGGCGATGGTGCCGCGCTTGTCGTCGATCGGACGGCAGGCGGCGGAGCAGGCGGCGCCAGCGGCGTTCAGCGCCGCATCGTCGAGCTTGCTGCCGATCAGCGCTTTCGCCGCCGCCTCGACCAGCAGCACGGTCGGCGCCACCGCGCCAAGCCCGACCCTCGCTGTGGTGCACACCCCATTCCTGAGCGTGAGGCTGACGCCACAACCGACCACGGCGATGTCCATTTCGGTGCGCGGGATCATGCGCAAATACGCATCGCTGGACCCTGGCGGGCGCGGCGGCAGCGCAAAACTGACGAGAATTTCGCCGGGCCTCAGGTTGGTGCGGCCCGGGCCGGCCGGCATCTGTTCGACCGGTATCTCACGGCGACCGCTCGGCCCCTGCACCGTGACAATGGCGCCGGCCGCGATCATGGCGGGCACACTGTCGCCGGCCGGCGAGCCATTGCAGAGATTGCCGCCCGCCGAGGCGCGCCCCTGGACCTGGGTGGAACCGATCAAATTGACGGCCTCCAGCACACCGGGCCAGACTTTTCCGAAGCGCGGATGTTCGGCGAGTACCGCTCCGGGGACGGCGGCGCCGACGCGAAAGCCTCCGTCGCCGGTTTCCTCGATCGCGGTCATTTCGGAGATTTTCTTGATGTCGACGATCAGGCCCGGCCGCACCGCGCCTGAGCGCATCTGCACCAGAAGATCAGTGCCGCCTGCCATAATGCGCGCAGCACTCCCGCCCGCCGCAAAGGCACGAACCGCTTCATCAAGCGTGTGCGGGCTTACATATCGGATATCCGTCATGGTCGTTCGCCGTCTCCCCTCATGCTCGCCCCATTTGGTTAATGACTCGCCTTTTCGGGATGCGAGAGGACAGGAGACTACACGGGCGAAAGGGGTTGGAACAGCCTCCGGCTACGGCAGGCTCCTATGCGAGAAGCGAGTTTGCGCGGGCAACCATCTCACAATGTGAGATGGTGGGTGCGCTTTCCGCTCTCACCCCGTCATTGCAAGGAGCGCCGCGACGAAGCAATCCATACCTCCCGGGCGGGGCCATGGATTGCTTCGCTAACGCTCGCAATGACGGTGTTAGGAAGCCGCCATGGCGCGCGCCCGCTCCGCCGCAATCATCACAAAACCTTCATACCCCTTGGCGGCGATGTCGTTGCAGATCTGGCGGTAGACGCCGACGCCGCCGATATAGGGCATGAAGATCCGCGGTTTTCCTGGGACGTTGGCGCCCATGTACCAGGAATTGGCCTGGGGATAGAGCGTGGTGTGCGCCACTTCATTGACATGCGCTACCCACTTTTCCTCAGCCTCCCGCTCCGCCTCCATGGCCTCAAAGCCGCGGTCGCGCATGAAAGCGAGGCAGTCGGCGATCCAGTCGACATGCTGCTCGATCGAGACGATCATGTTCGATAATACCGACGGGCTGCCCGGGCCGGTGATGATGAAGAGGTTCGGAAAACCAGCGCTCGTCAGGCCGAGATAGGTTTTGGGGCCCTCCGCCCATTTTTCGTTGAGCGTCTGCGCATTGCGGCCGCGAAGTTCGATCTTTGCAACCGAACCCGTCATCGCATCAAAACCGGTGGCCAGCACCAGCGCATCGACCTCATAGTCTTTGCCGCCAGCGCGCACGGCGTTCGGCAAGATCTCCTCGATCGGATTGGATCTGATATCGATTAGCGCGACGTTCGGCCGATTGAAGGTGGCAAAATATTCAGTATCGACGCAAATGCGTTTTGAGCCGATCGGATGATTGTTCGGCTGCAGCAGTTTTGCGGTCTGCGGGTCTTTGACAATCTCCGCGATCTTTTCCCTGACAAAATTGGCGGCGGTGTCGTTGGCCGTCTTGTCGAGCGCGAGATTGTTGTAGACCGACATGAAGGTGAGACCGCCGCGGGCCCACCGCGCCTCGTACTTGGCGCGGCGCTGGTTGTCGCCGTCGTCGAGCGCGCCGCGATCGGGCATCTCGGTATAGATGCCATTGCGCGCCTCTTCGCGCGCGAAGCGCCGGATTTCCGGATATTTTGCGCGGAACGCTTGCCGCTCCTCCTCCGTCAGCGGCGCGTTGCGGGCGGGAATCGAGAAATTCGCGGTGCGCTGAAATACCGTGAGGTGACTTGCCTGCTCGGCGATCACGGGCACCGACTGGATCCCTGATGATCCCGTGCCGATCACGGCGACGCGAAGACCGGTGAAATCCACCGGCTCATGCGGCCAGTGACCCGTGTGATAGACTTTGCCATCGAAGTTGGAGAGGCCCTTGATATCAGGCATACGCGCGTTCGACAGGCAGCCGGTGGCGAGCACGACGTATCTTGCCGTCGCGGTGTTGCCGTCGGACGTCGTAACCGACCACGAATTTGTGTCTTCATCAAACACGGCGCTGTCGACGCGGGTGTTGAGCTGAATGTCGCTGCGGAGATTAAACCGGTCGGCGACATGGTTGGCGTATCGCAAAATCTCCGGCTGCGGCGCGTAGCGTTCGCTCCAGTTCCATTCCTGCTGCAGTTCGTCCGAGAACGAGTAAGAGTACTGCATGCTCTCGACGTCGCAGCGTGCGCCGGGATAGCGATTCCAATACCAGGTGCCGCCGACATCGCCGCCCTGCTCATAGACCCGGGCCGATAGGCCGAGACCGCGCAGCTTGTGCAGCATGTACATTCCGGCAAAACCTGCGCCGACCACGACGACATCGTAAGTGGCGGCGCCGGGCGCCTGTTTCCTTCCGGAAACGGATTGCAATGCAGCCATTCGAACTCCCCAAGGATTCTTGTTGTGTTGGCGTCAGCATTCTCCCCAAGGCGCGAAAGCGCAAGAGACAAAAAAGGCGCGTCAGGACCGCATATTTTGCCACGCGGAATGCGCTCACCTCATGGTGAGGTCATTGCCCCGGCTTGGCACGACCGCCCCTGATAGGCTAGCGTCATCAGCGCATTTTCAAATCAAGAACGAGCAGCATCAAACGCCGCCGCCGGGAGTGAACACATGAAATCGCCGATCTGCGATATGCTGGGAATAGAATTCCCCCTGCTCGCCTTCAGCCATTGCCGCGACGTGGTCGCCGCCGTCAGCCGCGCCGGAGGTTTTGGCGTGTTAGGGGCCACCACGCATTCACCTGAATCGATCGAGCAGGAATTGAAATGGATCGACGATCACGTCGACGGCAAGCCCTATGGGCTCGACGTGCTGATCCCCGAAAACATCTCGACCGCCGGAGAAAAGAACGTCACCTGGAAAAGCCTGGAGGCACGAATTTCGGAAGAACATCGCGCCTTCACCAAAAACCTATTGAAGAAATACGGCATCGAGCTCACGACGACCGAAGTTGCCGACAATCAGCCGCAGCCGTTCGACGGGCAACGCGCGCTGGAACTTCTCGATGCGTCGTTCCGGCATCCGATCCGGCTGATCGCGAATGCGCTCGGCGTGCCGCCAAAGACGATGATCGACATGGGCAGAAAACATAACGTGCCGGTGGCAGCGCTGGTCGGCGCCAAGGAGCATGCGCTTCGCCAGGTCGCGGCCGGCGTCGACATTCTGGTGGTGCAGGGCACCGAAGCGGGCGGCCATTGCGGCGAGGTTTCGACCATGGTGCTGGTGCCCGAGGTGATCAAGGCGATAAAACCGATCCGCGACGTGCCGGTGCTGGCCGCGGGCGGCATCATGACCGGACGGCAGATGGCGGCGTGCATGGCGATGGGCGCCGCCGGGGTCTGGACCGGCTCGGTGTGGCTCGCCACCGTCGAATCCGAGACATCCGAAATCTTCCGCGAAAAAATGATCGCAGCCTCCTCGCGCGACGCGGTGCGCTCCAAAGGCCGCACCGGAAAACCGGCGCGGCAATTGCGCTCGGTCTGGACCGACGCGTGGGATCGCGGGCCCGACAGCCCCGGCGCGCTGCCGATGCCGCTGCAGAGCATCATCAGCCGCGACGCTTTCGACTCGATCGATCGCGCCGCCGCCGCAGGCAATGCGCAGGCGCGCGATCTCGTGAGTTATTTTGTCGGTCAAGGGGTGGGCCTGATCGACAGCGTGAAATCGGCGGGTGCCGTGGTGCAGGAATTCAAGGAAGATTTTGTCGAGGCGGTGGAGCATATGAACGCGCTGGTGGCGGAATGAG
>DATBYN010000556.1:0-3943 GCA_036513695.1 Bradyrhizobium sp.
CGAACGGCGCGCATGTGCTGACGATATCCGGCCCGGCGCGCGCGGTGCTGGCCGGCGAGCGCACCGCTCTGAATTTTGTCGGCCGGCTGTCCGGCATCGCCACCCTCACCGCTGATTATGTGCGCCATACCGCCGGCACCAAATTGCGCGTCTGCTGCACCCGAAAAACCACGCCGGGCCTGCGCGCATTGGAAAAATATGCGGTGCGCTGCGGCGGCGGCTTCAATCATCGCTTCGGGCTCGACGACGCGATCCTGATCAAGGACAACCATATCGCGGTCTCGGGCGGCATCACCGCGGTTCTGCAGCGCGCCCGCGCGCATGTTGGGCATCTCGTCAAAATCGAGATCGAGGTCGACACGCTCGCGCAATTGCGCGAGGTGCTCGCCACTGGTTTGGCCGACGTGGTGATGCTCGACAATATGGATATCGCCGAGCTGACCGAGGCGGTGAAAATCGCGAACGGGCGCGTGGTGCTGGAAGCCTCCGGCGGGGTCACTCAGGATACGATCGCAAAAATCGCTGCAACCGGCGTGGATTATGTTTCGGCGGGTGCGCTGACGCATTCGGCGCCGAATTTTGACATAGCGCTGGATATTGACGCGTGAGCCGAATCGCTACCGCCGCTCCATAAAGATCGTCATCCCGCACGAAGCGGCCGGCACATTTTCAATGTGTCGTCCCTGCGAAAGCAGGGACCCATACGCCGCGGCCTTGCGATTTAGCGCTGTGGGCAGACGGCTTTTGTAACAACAAACGCCGGTGGTTATGGGTCCCTGCTTTCGCAGGGACGACAAGCGGGGTTATCACCTTCACGTTTCAAACAGCCTGCCGTGTTGCCCGTGTTGCAGCCACAGCTTCGCGATCTCGCCGCGTGGTGCGATCAGCCCCTCCGCAGGCACGCGATGGTTTCGGCCAGTTCGACGGCGAAAAGGGACAGCAGGAACCCCACCATCGGCACCGCGGGAATCAAATATCGCCAGACGTCGAAGGTGTGGGCGCCGGCAGCAGTCACGATCGAAGCCGCCCACATCACGATCACGATACCAGCGCGCGTCACGAACCGGGGGTGCCGACGCCGCACAGCGGTCACCATCCAAAATATGACGGCGATGACGAAGGCGGTGGACAATGCCGTGAACAGATAGGCGGAGAAGCCTGGGAGATCGGCCAGCAGGCCGATGCGAACTGGTCCGCCTTGCAGATCGATCGGCTGAGCCGCCCGGCCGTGCCGTGTCATGATGTTGGACACTTGAGGCACGTCGTCGGTCGACACCGGTATGGCAGGTTCGAGTCCGTAGGGCGGCCATGCGACCGAGGCGCCATAGGCCATCTGACGGACGAACTTGGCCGCGTAGTCCAGCGGCCGGTCGCGCACGGCTGCCAGGAAGATGCGCCGATAGGCTGCGGCCGCACCGACGGCATTCCCGCTATCGCCGGCGACGTATCGATCCAGTGTGGTATCGAAAAGGCACGCGTCGCCGAAGAACCCGAGCACGGGCCAGCGACCCGGCTCCGCGGCGAAGTCGGCGGCAAGCCGAGCCATGGTGGCGTCGGCGCGGTCGCCGGCCGCCGACACGATCTCGCGTCGCGCGGCATCGCTTGCAAGCACGATGTTCAGGTGATTGCAGAACAGTGTCTTGGGGACGAACACGGCCGAAGCTTGGTCGGAGTTGGAAGCCCCGAACCTGGAACCGGCGGCGAGCAGCGCCAGCGCCGCCGCGATGGAGACGGCAATCACGGCACGGCGCGAGGGCGTGTCTGGCTGGGCGAGGCGGACACCCACCAGGACGGCGGCGATTGGGACCAGGACTCCCTGCGATCTGAAGCACGCCGCGAGCGCCGCGCACAGGACGGAGGCAGCGACCGCGCAGCACCGCGCCGTTTTGCCGACGCAGGTGGCAACGAGCAATCCAGCCATTGCCAGATTGAGGAAGACCGCAAAGAGAAGTTCTGCGGTGAGGACGTTCCGAAACAGCAGCAGGCCCGGATAAATCGCCACGAGGATGATCGGCACAAGCCCACCGGCGTTGCGCGTCGCCGCCTGGGCGGTTGCTGCAAGCGCCAGAATCAGGACAGCCCACGCCGCCTGCTGCAGGCGCACCACCGTCCCGAGGTCGCCTCCGAACGCGAAGGTCACCGCCAGGAACGCCGGGTAGCCCGGATCGCGCCCACCCGCCACGGTCGGCCTTCCGGCCTCGAGCGTGCGAAGCGCAGATTCCACGAAGGACGGTGTGTCGCCCCAGATGACCGGGACCGCCGGCCTGACCGACACGGCGATCGCCACCAGCAGCACGGCCCACGCCAGCACGGCCCATGGCCGCGCGAACCCGACGCCGCTCAGGGAAGCGGCTCCGCCCGTTATACGCGCTGAAGCTTCGCGGTCGGACCGCACGATCGCCGTCCACAGGGGATGAAGTTCGACCCCAGCTTCATGCTAGACCAAAACGCTCGACAAGACCATCGGAGGGCACGGCCTGCTCCGGTCTCCCTCGGGGCACCGATTTTCGCGCCTGATGAGGGAACGTTCTATCGCCGCACCGAATTCGGATTCAATTCGGCTTCGCTCTTTGCTTCTTCAGTGAGCTTCGCCGAAAGCGCCGCGGTTTGCGCCGGCGTGCCCCAGCTCGGCGCATCGCTACCGTCGCCCCAGGCTTTCGGCCGGTAGAAAGTGTGCACGCCGAAGCGGTACATCTTGGTCATTTCGCTGACCCAGGACGGGCGCACATAATAAGCATGGTAGTGCGTCGACTTGGCGACTTCCGGCAGCCAGATCTGGCCGTCGAGCATCGCCTTGGCAATCTTCCTGGCGCGCTCCCACATCTCGGGCTCGCGAATGACGTCGGGATTGTTGTCGCAGGCGAAGGTGAACTGGCAGGCATAATGGCGATGCTTGTTCTGATAGACCACGCCGCACACCGTGGTCGGATAGCGGCCGGAGAAGGTGCGGTTCATCACCACCTGGGCGACCGCGATCTGGCCGCGCACGGCCTCGCCGCGGGCTTCGAAATACACCGCTTCGGCGAGACATTTTTCCGATTTGGCCCGCGACTTCTCATCGAACAGGCCGAGGCGCTCGACCGGCGTCTTGCCATGTTGATTGTCGGTATTGACTTCGCCCTTGGCGGCGATGCTCTCGCCGCTCTCGGTCGCCTTGGACGGCTCGTCGCCGGCCTGCGGCAGCGATGCCGTCACCTTCATGTCGGGATCGGGCAGCGCCTCGGGCATCACGATCGAAGGCTCTTCGCCGGGCTGCCAGCGCTCGATGCTCTCCGCGGAGCCGCCGAGCGATGTGCCGCCGAAAAACAGGCTCGCGGTTTTCACCGAAAAACCATCATGCGATGGCGCGGGCTCGAGCGGGATCGGCGACGCATCCGGCGCGCTTTTCAGATCGTCGAGCGGCTGTGCTTCGAGCGACATCGAAACATCATATTGCGGAAGCGGCGGCGCGCTCAGCGCTGCCTGCAGTTCCGGATCGAGCGGCGTGGGTTCCGCTGATGGCGCGGCAGCGGTTTTTGCACCCTTCACCAAGGCATTTGACGTCGATGGATCTTCGAGCGAGGGCGGAGCGCCAGTGGGCGCGGCCGGCTCGGATGGCACCACCACGAGACGATCGCCCTTCAGCGTGCGATCGACTCTTGGAAAATCGGACGCCTGGTAGCGCGGGGGCACTTGGGTGATCGGATTGCGCGTCACCGAGCCCGTGATGTCGATGCCCTGGTTATCAAGGCTTGCCAGAACAAAGCTTGCGGTATGCGGCAGCGAAGTTCCGATCGGACGGCCAAAGGAGTAAGTCGCGACCTGGATGGTGGAGACGGCGGAGAATACCCGCTTCTGCCAGCGCTCGGCGACGCCAGGCTGCCGGGCCAGCAAGGAGGCAATATCCTGATATCCGATCTCTGTCGGCATCAATGCGAAGACGCAGAGACCGAGTCCGAAGGAC
>DATBYN010000557.1:0-7509 GCA_036513695.1 Bradyrhizobium sp.
CCGCTATCGGGGCAATGGCGAGCCTGCCATCACCGTGCAGAACGTGTCGGTCGGGGATGGTGGCAAGGCCATTGTCGGCAACGTCACGCAGCATGCGAGCGTGACCGTTTCGGACAAAAACCCGGCACCCGCGGCATCGACTGCTCCTCTTGCCTGACCTTTCCGAACAGGAGCACGATCCCGTGGACGCCAGGCGGAAAGCACAGGCATGAGCGACCACGCCCGCAATACCGGCCCGATGCTGGCGAGCCCGCGTTGCGGGGCAAAAATCCGTTCCGGCGGCGCGTGCCGCTCGCCGGCGGTGCGCTGCAAAAAGCGCTGCCGCATGCATGGCGGTGCGGCGGGGTCCGGCGCGCCGAGGGAAAACCGGAACGCGCGCAAGCACGGTCTGTTCACCAGGGACGCGATCGCCGAGCGAAGGCGGATTCAGGCCCTGTTGGGCGAAGCGCGGAAGTTGCTGCAGGCGATGAAATGATTTGTTTTTTGCAAAGATTTGCCGCCGCGGGCGACATAGCTCTTCAACTGCTGATCGAGCGGCGCTGGATAAGAGCGACCAGCGACTTCTGCGGCTCACGACAAAGCGGGGCGGAGTCGCGCTATGGGGCCCGTGGGAGGACGGCCTAGTTCGGTGCGACTAGAGCATGATCCAGAAAAGTGGACACCGGTTTCCCGAAAAAATCATGCTCAAACAAAAAAGATGTGATCATGATCCGATTCACACCTGATCGGATCATGATCTAGGCAGCCGCGGGCGCCGCGACGACGGGCTCGTCGCGGATCGGCCAGTGCAACAGCGCGGCGAGGATTCCCATCAAAATCGCCGCGGTCCAAACCGCGCGGTAGGAACCGGTGCGATCAAATGACAAGCCGCCGGCCCAGGCTCCGGCGAACGCGCCGAACTGGTGGCCCAGATAAACAATCCCGAACAACAGCCCCATATGGCGTGTGCCGAAGATATCGCCGACGAGCCCGCTGGTCAGAGGCACGGTGCCGGTCCAGATCAAGCCGATCGCGACGGCAAACAACATGGCCGAAGCCTGCGAGGTCGGCAGCAACAAGAACAACGCAAATAAAGCGGTGCGCGCGAGATAGAGCCAGGCCAGCACCTTGTTCTTCCGAAAATGGTTGCCGAGCAATCCGCAGATATATGTCCCGATGATGTTGCTAAAGCCGATCAGCGCCAGCGCCAGGGCGCCGCTCGACGCGGTGAGGCCACTGCTGGTCAGCACCGACGGCAAATGCGTGGCCAAAAACGCCAACTGAAAACCGCACGCCGCAAAACCGGCATTCAACATCCAGAAGCCGGGCTGCGTGAGTGCCGTTCGAATGATGTTTTGGGAATGCGAAGGCTCGCCAACCAATGTCGTGGCCGTCGTTGCTTCCTTCAAGCCGATGGCCAGGAGAGGTATCAAGGCCGCCAGGCTTGCAAGCGCGATCAATGTCCATCGCCAATCGAAGGTCGAGACCAATCCCTCGGTGAGAGGTACCAGCGTGAACATGCCGATCGATCCCGCTGTCGAGGCAATCCCGAGCGCAACACTGCGCTGGGCCGGCGGGGTGGCGCGCGCAATGCCGCCGAGCACGACCGCATAGGCGGTCCCGCTCTGTGCCAGTCCAACGAGCGCGCCGATCGTCAGTCCGAGCGAGCCTGGGCCGACGCTCGATGCGCCGAGCGTCAGCCCGGCCCCGTACAAGAGACCGCCGACCGCGATGACCCGGCCGGCGCCGAATCTATCCGCCAGAAATCCCGCGAAAGGCTGGGTCACGCCCCATAACAGATTTTGCAATCCGATGACGAGGCCGAAGGTCTCCCGGCTCATGGCGAGGCTCATCGTCACCGGCAACAGCAGCAGGCCGAACACCTGCCTGATCCCCATGCTGAGCGTGATGACAATCGAGCCGAGCACCAGAGCGATCAGAAAACGGCGCGACATTGCATGGACTCCAGCCGCATGATCGGCCCTTCACGCGCAGTCTGCCACCCACCGCTCTATCAGTAAAATGCATTTTTACTATCATGATTATGCGACTTTAACATTATGGCGCTTGGGGCCATTTGCGATCGCGGTTGTCAGCAGTTCCACTACCGGCCGAAAACGATCATGGCCGTGGCGGGTGACGACGGCCGGTGTCACGAGCAGCCGGAAATCGCGCGGCTCGATGATCTTGATCTCCTTCCGGTAAAGGCTCGATTGCCAGCGCGACTTCGGGACCAGCCCGAGGCCGACCCCGCGGGCGATCAAGGACAGTTGCAAATCATAGCCCTGGACTTCCGCGCCGAGGTTGAGATGTCCGCGCTCGCGATCCAGCGCGCGCCGCAAAGCCGATCTGAAGCCGCATCCCCGCGGATTGAGCACCCAGCGATTGAGACCGAGTTCAGCGAGGCTTGGCGGCGCCTGGATCGTCGCCTGGCGTGCCGCGACAATGATGACTGGCTCCTGTGCGAAACATCGCAATTCCAGATCCTTATCTGCCAGTTGCGGCTCCGTCAGCAATACGAGGGCGGCGTCGAGCGCTTGCGACTGCAGCGCCGCCAACAATTCGCCCGACCATCCGGACGCGATCCGTAAGCTGACATTCGGAAAATTCCGCATCAGTTCATCGAGCGGTCGCCCGAGGGCAGCATCGGCAAAGCCAGGGGCTATCCCGATGCGAAATTCGCCGCTGAGGCCGCGCTTGGAACCCACTTGCAACGAGAGCTCCTCGATCTCGGACAGGACTCTGCGGCCGTGCGCCAGCGCCCGATGACCGTCCTCGGTCAAGCTCGGCGGCTTGGATGATCGATCCAGTAACGGCACCCCGATCGCGGCCTCGAGACTTTGGACGCGGCGCGTCACTGCCGGCTGCGTCAGGTTGAGCTTGGCCGCGGCGCGATTGATGGACCCGGTTTCCGCGACCGCCACAAAGGCCTTCAAGTCTCCGAGGTTCATAGGCGATCGCCTTAATATGTTCGCTTTGAATAATAGAGTACAATAATATGCCCGGGGCGGGTTTGCGAAACATTTGAATTTGCTCCGCGGTAAGGGTTATCATCGCACCGATGCCCGACAGCAAATCCTACCGCCCCAATGTGGGCATCGCCCTGTTCAACCGTTCCGGTCAGGTCCTGATCGGGCGGCGCTTTCGAGACGACGGGCCGGAGATCATCCTGCCCGGACTAGAGTGGCAAATGCCGCAGGGCGGCATCGATGCGGGCGAAAATCCGCGCGATGCGGTGATGCGTGAACTCTGGGAAGAGACCGGGGTCGCACACGCCGACTATCTCGGCGAAACCGACTGGCTGACTTACGAGTTCCCGCCGTTCGCGGTGCCGCCGTCACATCGGCTGGCAAAATTCCGCGGGCAGCGGCAAAAATGGTTCGCGCTGCGCTTCAAAGGCTCCGACGATGAAATCGATCCGTTGACCCCGCGCAACGGCCAGCCGGCCGAATTCGACCAATGGCGATGGGAAAAGCTCGATCGTGTTCCCGATCTCGTGGTGCCGTTCCGGCGCGACGTCTATCGGGCGGTGGCGCAGAACTTCGCTAGATTCGCGGGATGACGAAGGTCAGTTCGGCCCGACGGCGAACGGGCCGATCGCGATCACGTGGCAATCGCTGTCGCGCTTGACGCAGTCGCCGAGCGCATCATGGACCGCGTTCTGTTCGCTGGCCGCCTTGAGCCCGAGTCCCGGACGCCCAGCGGTGCCGACCGCGACCGCATTCCACCCCGACGCGTCCGCGAGTTTGCGCGCCACGTCATCCCGCGCGTCCGCCGCAATCGACGGATGCCGGTCGGCCCGAAAGAAGCCGATCGCCTTCAGGGTCGTCGGCACGGGAACGACGAAGACGTCGTCCGCGGCCACGATCATGCAGGACACCCCGACGATGGCGCCGCACGTCTCCAGAGCCCGGCGCGAGGCTTCCTCCATGCTATCCAAGCCGAGAAAGAAGAAGAATGCGCCCCCTGGGCCAATCGCGATCGTCTTGCTCTTGCGGGCTTGCGGATAGTTGCTCGCAAGCCGCTCCTTTCCGGGCTCGCGCACGATCGGCATATCTTTGGCCACGAACGGCCTTTCGGTTGACGGGTTGTGCCTGATCCAGGGCACTGGCGGTACCGGTGGACGGCCATGCGGGTAGACCACGCTGTTGCCGACGGCGTAAATCTCGCATTTTCGAGGGAGCGCAGTGGCGTCCGCGCGCTTCTGACATTCCTCGAGCGCGGAATTTTTGGCGACTTCTTCATTCTGCTGGCCGGCGACGAAGAAATTGACGCCATTGGCGTTCAGGGCAAGGGCCTTGTAATCTGCCGCCGGCAGATAGTCGTTCGCCAAAATGACCCGGGAGCGATCGGGAACGAACGGCACGGTTTCGGCTACAAGCTTCTCGCCTGATGGGACTGGCGGCGGAGCAGGTGATGGCGCGGCGCTCGCCGAGGTTGGCGCCGGAGCCGGCGTTGGCGACGGTGACGTTGATGCTAGCGGTGATGGCGTTGCCGGCGACGCTGCCGGCGACGGCGCTACCGACGGTGGCGGCGATGGCGCCACATTATTGCTAGCCAACGATTGCTTCAGTCCAGCCGGCATTTCCATCTTGGTGAAGTACAGGAAGCCGCCGACGCCGATGGCGGCAAGACACACCACCATCACCACCGCCGGCCACATCCAGCTTGGCGCCGCGTGGGCGGGAGGCTGAGACTTCTTCTTGATTTGCGGCGGCGCATAGGTTCCGTCCTCGCGCCGCATTGCCACCATATAGGCGTGCACCGGGGTCGGAATGTTCTTCACTTCCTGCTCGCCGATATCGGCGAACTGCACCGACAGCTTGTTGGCAACCTGCTCATGCACCGCGCGCGAGACGCAGATGCCGCCAACTTCGGCAAGTCCCTCGAGGCGGGCCGCGATGTTGACGCCATCGCCCAACAGGTCACCGTCGCGCTCGACCACGTCGCCGATCGTAATCCCGATGCGAAAGCTCATCTGGCGGCTCGGCGGATACGCCATGTTCCGGGTGCGCAGGCTTTCCTGGATGTCGATCGCGCAGCGCACGGCTTCGACTGCGCTTGGAAATTCGGCCAAAACCGCGTCGCCCGCGGTGTTGAAAATCCGCCCGCCCGATTTGGCGATGAAGTCGTCGGTGACCAGCCGATAGGAGGCGAGGCGCCGCAGCGTCTCCTCTTCATCCTCGGCAACCAACCTGGAGTAGCCGGCGATATCGGCCGCAAAAATCGCCGCGATCTTGCGTTTCATCAAGGCCAGCCCCGGATAGCAATCTGTCGCCGCAGAATGCCGCCAGAAGCCTCACCGCGCAACCGGCTTTCGACGTTCGCTACCCCGCCAGGGATGTGCCGGTTTATTGAATTTTTGTAACGCCGCGGCGCGCGGCGCCCTAATGCAGCGCCGTCGTATTGAGCTGGTGCTGGATGCTCTTGAAATGGTCAAGCCGCTCGATCGCGCGGTCGAGCTCGGAGCCCTCCTTCTCGGCGAGCTTGGCTTCCATGTTGGAAATCTGATCGGCGAATTTGGCCCTGTCCAATTCCTCCAGCGAGGTGGCGACATCCGCCAGCACCGTAAGGCCCTTGTCGGAAACTTCGGCAAGTCCGCCGAGCACGATGATCTTCTGATGCGTCGCGCCCGTGGTCACCGTGAGGATTCCCGGCCGGATCTGCGCCACCACCGGGGCGTGCCCGGCGAGCACGCCGAAATCGCCCTCGACGCCGGGGACGTCGACCTGATCGACCTCGCCGGAGAAGGCGAGCTTTTCGGGTGAGACGAGATCGAAGTGGAAGGTGGCCATGGGTCTTTCCGCTTTTTCCATTGTCACCCGCGGGCTCGACCCGCGGGTCCATCAGTCAAAAAGTTTTCCATTTCGATGGATTGCCGGGTCAAGCCCGGCAATGACGGTATTGAAACTTACGCTGCTTCCGCCGCCAGCTTCTTGCCCTTTTCGACGGCCTCTTCGATGGTGCCGACCATATAGAAGGCCTGCTCCGGCAGATGGTCGTATTTGCCATCGCAAAGTCCGCGGAAGCCCTTGATGGTGTCGGCGAGATCGACGAACTTGCCCGGCGATCCCGTGAAGACTTCGGCCACGAAGAACGGCTGCGACAGGAAGCGCTCGATCTTGCGCGCACGTGCCACGGTGATCTTGTCTTCTTCACTCAGCTCATCCATGCCGAGAATGGCGATGATGTCCTGCAGCGACTTGTAGCGTTGCAGGATCTGCTGCACGAGGCGGGCGGTCTGATAGTGCTCCTCCCCGACAATCAGCGGCGAAAGCATGCGCGATGTTGAATCCAGAGGGTTAACCGCCGGATAGATTCCCTTCTCCGAGATCGCGCGATCGAGGTTGGTCGTTGCATCGAGATGGGCAAACGTGGTCGCGGGCGCCGGATCGGTGTAGTCATCCGCGGGAACGTAAATCGCCTGGATGGACGTAATCGAGCCCTTGGTGGTGGTGGTGATGCGCTCCTGCAACGCTCCCATGTCGGTGCCAAGAGTCGGCTGATAGCCCACGGCCGAAGGAATGCGGCCCAACAGCGCCGACACTTCGGAGCCCGCTTGCGTGAAGCGGAAAATGTTGTCGACGAAGAACAGCACATCCTGGCCCTGATCGCGGAAATGCTCGGCGACCGTGAGGCCGGTGAGGCCAACCCGGGCGCGAGCGCCCGGCGGCTCGTTCATCTGGCCGTACACCAGCGCGCATTTGGAGCCTTCGCCGCCGCCCTTCTTGTTGACGCCGGATTCGATGAACTCGTGATAGAGGTCGTTGCCTTCGCGAGTCCGCTCGCCGACGCCGGCGAACACCGAAAAACCACCATGCGCCTTGGCGACGTTGTTGATCAGTTCCTGAATCAGCACGGTCTTGCCGACGCCGGCGCCGCCGAACAGGCCGATCTTGCCGCCCTTGGCGTAAGGCGCCAGGAGATCGACGACCTTGATGCCGGTGACAAGAATTTCCGATTCAGTCGACTGGTCGGTGTAGGCCGGTGCCGGCTGATGAATGGCGCGGTTGCCTTCCGATTTGATCGGCCCGGCTTCATCGACCGGCTCGCCGATCACGTTCATGATGCGGCCGAGCGTGCCCACGCCCACCGGCACCATGATCGGAACGCCTGTGTCGCTGACTTCCTGGCCGCGGACAAGGCCTTCGGCCGTATCCATCGCGATGGTGCGCACGGTGGATTCGCCGAGATGCTGCGCGACCTCGAGCACCAGGCGGTTGCCGCCGTTTTTGGTTTCGAGCGCGTTCAGAATGGCCGGCAGATGGCCTTCGAACTTCACGTCGACGACCGCGCCGATGACTTGCGTGATGCGTCCGGTCTGGTTGGCGGGTGTAGCCATCAAAACTTCTCCTTCGAATTCTTCAATCTCAAGCAACTGTTGACATGCGGCTGTCAGAGCGCCTCGGCGCCGGAGATGATCTCGATCAGTTCCTTGGTGATCATCGCTTGACGGGTTCGGTTGTAGAGCAGGGTCTGTTTGCGGATCATGTCGCCGGCGTTGCGGGTGGCGTTGTCCATCGCGCTCAT
>DATBYN010000558.1:0-9094 GCA_036513695.1 Bradyrhizobium sp.
TCACGAAGAGTGTCAATGCCGCACCGGTCGCGGCGCTTAAGAGAATTACAGAAGTCTTGCGCATCATCCGCGAACCTTTTCGCCTTCATTTGCGGCCCACCATGGGCCTGGATCAATTGGAGTGCCGTCCTTACGGAACTCGACATAGAGCACGGGCTGACTCGCATTGGCGGCGAGGATAGAGGCGACCTTGGAGGTCGTCCCCATGGTCGCGACCGGCTCCCCCGTAAGTACAAACTGGCCGATGTTAACCGAAATGCGCTCCATCCCGGCGATCAACACATGATACCCGCCACCGGCGTTGAGGATCAAGAGTTGTCCGTAGCTGCGAAACGGCCCGGCGTAAACAACCCAGCCGTCACACGGCGTTGTGACCTGGGCTCCCGGCCGGGTTGCCAAAGAAATGCCTTTTTCTACGCCGCCCGCACCATCGGAACCGCCAAAATCGCGAATCTTGACGCCATTAACCGGCAACGCGAATAAACCCTTCGCGGAGGCAAAGGCAATAGCCGGGCTCAGCCGCGCCGGGTTCTTGAGTGCCCCCAGATTGGGCTTGCCGTTCTCGGTCGCAGGCGCGCCCTGCAGGCTCGCGGTTGCGGCCGCCTTGGCGGCGCTGTTCAAATCCTGCTCCATTTTGGCGATCAGGCCCTGCAGGCTGTCGACCTGCTTGGACAGCCCGATGGCGCGGGCGCCTTCCGCCTCCATATCCTTTTCGATCGAACTCTGCTGGCGCTGCCGCTCGTCGATCAGGGCGGCGAGCCGGGTCTGGTCATCCCGCAATTTGTCCCGGTCAGCCGCAAGCCGGTCGCGCTCGGTGGCGATGGTCTTGCGGAGCGTAACCAATTCGGTGAGGTCGCCAGCCAGCTTTTCCGCCCGCCCCCGCAATTCCGGCACCACCGCCCCGAGCAGCATGGCGGTGCGAAGCGATTGCAGCGCGTCTTCGGGGCGTACCAGAAGCGCCGGCGGCGTGCGCCGGCCGGCGCGCTGCAGCGCCGCCAGCACCTCGACGATCTCGGAACGGCGCGAATCGAGCGAGCCGCGGATTTGCTGCTCGCGACTGTCGAGCGGGCGCAACCGCGCTTCGGCGTCGCCGATCCTTGTCTCTACGCTGCGCACTTGGGCGGCGATGTCGATCAATTGTTGATTGAGCTTGCTGCGGTCCTGGCCGAGCGCGGCGATATCGGCCTTGAGCTTCTCCTGCGCTTCCGCCGCGCTTTTCTGTTGTGCGCGGGCGGCTTCGAGTTCCTGCTCGCGTGCTTTTATCGCGTCAGGTGAAACGGCGGTCGCCTGCTGTGTCGTGGCGGCGACCTGGGCCGCCGCCGGTAACAGACTGATTCCGGCAAAGCCCGCGGATAACAAGGCAATGGAAAGCAGAACGCGAACCAACTCCAGCCGGCCGCGGCCGGCGGTGTCAGGGTAGGACTGAATGTTCCGCGTCGTCTGCATCTATTCCGATCGGCGCGTTGCGGCGTTCCGGCTCACGCGCGGTGATAGGGATGGCCGGCCAAAATGGTCGCGGCCCGATATAGCTGTTCCAGAAGCATGATACGGACCATTTGGTGCGGCCAGGTCGCAGAGCCGAACGCCATCCTCAACTTCGCCTTGCGCCGCAAATCGGGCGAAAGTCCGTCCGCACCGCCGATTGCGAAAATAGTGTTGCCGATCCCCTCGTCCCGCCAGCGGCCGAGATGCCGGGAAAAAGCGACGCTGTCGAGATTCTCGCCGCGCTCATCCAGCGCCACCAGGACAGAACTCTCGGGCATCGCGGCTGAAATCGCGGTCGCCTCCTCGGCCATCCTGCTGGTCGCGTCACGGGCGCGGCTTTCTGGAATTTCGATAATCTCCAGACCGCGAAAGCCGAGCTTGCGGCCGATGTCGTCGGACCGCTCGCGATAGCGCTCTGCCAGTTCCCGCTCCGGACCCTGCTTCAGCCGGCCGATGGCGATGACGACGAGGCGCATAATTAATTACTCGCGCGCGTTACGATGCGCGCTAGCACGCTAGCATGCGCCCGAGCCAATTTCACATCGGCTCGAAAAAACTAGATCGCCTTCGCCGCCACTGGGCCTTGCGCCCACAATCTTTCCAGATTGTAGAACTCACGGACCTCGGGTCTGAACACGTGCACGATCACGTCGCCGGAATCGATCAGCACCCAATCGCAATTGGGCAAGCCCTCGATGTGGATGTTTTTGATTCCGGTTTCCTTGAGACCTTTGGCGACGTTCTCCGCGATCGCGCCGACGTGCCGGTTGACCCGGCCGGTGGTGACGATCATGTAGTCGGAGAAGGCTGATTTGCCGCGAAGGTCGATGGTGACCGTTTCTTCCGCCTTCATATCGTCGAGGCGGGAGAGGATCAGTTTCAGCGTCTTGTCGGCGTCGGGTTGCGCCTTCAAGGCCGCAGCTTGGGTCGATGTTTTACGCGCGGTTTTAGAACCCTTGGGTAAAACTGACTTGGACAATACAGATGTGGCCAGGGACCATTCCTTTCACTGTATCGCGAACGCCGAATCCAGACGCCCGCTCGCTATACTACGCATGTGGGGTTAACGGTTTCAATATTCCAGTGAAGCCGCCGCGTCACTTTGTTCTCCAGCTGCCGTCCGGGTTCCTAAGCCCGGTCGATGACAGGTTCGATTTCATGCCGGTCAGAAACACCCAGGCCGGGGCATTGTGGTCCGCGAGCCTGCCGGCCTGGTTTTCCGGCAGCCGATAGCGTGCGAGAGCCTGCGCCGCGGGCGCGGCAAGCGCGCGAAAGCTATGTGGCGGACGATCGATCACCGCAATCGGCACCTCGGCGGCGATGCGCCGCCAGTTCTGCCAGCGATGAAATTGCGCGAGGTTGTCAGCGCCCATGATCCAGACAAAGCGCAAGCCGGATGCGCGGCGGCGCAGATAGGTGATGGTGTCGACCGTATAGCGCGTCCCGATGACGGATTCGAGACAGCTGATATCGATGCGCGGATCTTCAGCCATTTGGCGCGCCGCCTCGATGCGCTGGTCGAGATCGTGCAAGGCGCCGAGATCCTTGAGCGGATTGCCCGGCGTCACCAGCCACCACACGCGGTCGAGTTTCAAGCGCTTGATCGCGAACAGGCTGACGGCGCGGTGCGCGACATGCGGCGGATTGAAGGAACCGCCGAGCAGGCCGATGCGCATACCGTTGGTATAGAGCGGGATGGCTTGTGCGACGGATTGCCGCGCGAATGAGGCTCTATTCAACTGAGCCACCACGCGCGCAGAGCTTTTTTGTTTGACGCGTTTTCTTCACACGAACCGGTTTCCACCCCGGATCGCATCCGGGGCAGGCTTTCGCTTGAAAACGCGATGACCTTCACGGCCGCGTTTGCCCGGTACCGTGGACGCGGTATTTGAAGCTGGTCAATTGCTCGGCGCCGACCGGGCCACGGGCGTGAAACTTTCCGGTGGCGATGCCGATTTCCGCCCCGAAACCGAACTCGCCGCCATCGGCAAATTGCGTCGATGCGTTATGCAGCACGATCGCCGAATCGACCTCGTTGAGAAATTTGCTTGCCGCGGCTGCGTCCTCGGTCACGATCGCGTCGGTGTGGTGCGAGCCGTGATTGTGAATATGCGCGATCGCCGCGCTGACGCCGTCTACCACTTTCGCGGTGATGATCGCGTCCTCGTATTCGGTATCCCAGTCTTCGTCGGTCGCGGGTTTTACACGCGAGTCGGTTCGCTGCACCGCCTCGTCGCCGCGCACTTCACAACCGGCGTCGATCAGCATCTCAACCAGCGGCTTGAGATTGGTGGACGCGCCCTTGCGGTCGACCAGCAAGGTCTCCGCCGCGCCGCAGACGCCGGGCCGGCGCATTTTTGCATTGAGCACGATCGACTTCGCCATTTCGAGGTTGGCGGCGTGATCGACATAAACGTGATTGACGCCTTCGAGATGCGCGAACACCGGCACGCGCGCTTCGGCCTCGACGCGGGCGACCAGGCTCTTGCCGCCGCGCGGCACGATCACATCGACGCCGCCGTTCAACCCGCTGAGCAAAAGACCGACCGCGGCGCGATCACGAGTCGGCACCAGCGTGATCGCGGCCTCCGGGAGACCTGCCTCGCGCAATCCCTGCACCAGACAATCGTGGATCGCGCGGCAGGATCTAAAACTGTCCGAGCCGCCGCGCAGGATCACAGCGTTGCCGGATTTCAGGCACAGTACACCGGCATCTGCCGCGACGTTGGGGCGGCTTTCGAAGATCACCGCGACGACGCCGAGCGGCACCCGCACCCGCTCGATGGTCATGCCATTCGGCCGCTGCCAACTCTCGGTCACAACGCCGACGGGATCGGGGATATCGCGCACGGTCGCAATGCCGTCGGCCATCGCATCGATCCGCGATTGCGTGAGCGTCAACCGATCGATGAAGGCAGCGCTGGCGCCACTGGCGCGAACCTCCGCGACGTCCTCCGCATTGGCGGAAAGGATCAGGTGCGCATTGGCGCGGATAGCGAGCTCCATCGCCTGCAGCGCGCGATTTTTCTGTTCCGGCGAGGCAAGCGCCAGCGCCCGCGCGGCGGCGCGCGCGCGGGCAGCCAACTCGGTCATCAGAGCCGGCAGATCGGCGTTGCCGTCGATCGCCTTCAGCGGCGCGCTCATATTCGTTTCCAGCCTCAGTTAACGCCATGTCCTAGCACGGAAATCTGCCTTTTGCGAAGTGCGGAGGCGGCATGGCTGGCGGGCCGTGCCAGATATGGCGGCAGGGGCCGGCGGCTAGCGGTCGGCTCGGCCAATGGCCTAGCCTTGGAAGCTACCCTTGGGAAACCGTGCCTCGCGGGCCGCCCACCACGAGATCGTCGCGGTGGATCATTTCGGCGCGGCCGCTGATGCCAAGGATGGCCACGACGTCGGGTGACGAGCGGCCCCTGATCTTCTCGGCGTCGTCGGCGTCATAGGCGACGAGGCCGCGGCCGATTTCGTGGGTGTCGGGGCCGCGCACCACCACCGCATCGCCGCGGGCGAATTGGCCGTCGACCCGGATCACGCCGGCCGGAAGCAGGCTTTTGCCGGCGCGCAGCGCGCTCACCGCGCCGGCATCGATGGTCAGCGTGCCCTTGGGCTCCAAGGATCCGGCGATCCATCGTTTTCGCGCGGTGACGGGATTGGCGGGGGTCAGGAACCAGGTGCAGCGCCCGCCGTCCGCGATCGCAGCAAGCGGATGCTCGATCTTGCCGGACGCAATCAGCATATGCGTGCCGGCGGTGGTCGCGATCTTCGCCGCCTCGATCTTGGTGTACATGCCGCCGCGCGACAATTCGGATTCGGCTGCGCCCGCCATCGCCTCGATTTCCGAAGTGACGGTTTCCACGATCGGGATCAGCTTTGCATTGGGATTGCTGGCGGGCGGCGCGTCGTAGAGGCCGTCGATGTCGGAGAGCAGGATCAAGAGATCCGCACTTGCCATGGTGGCGACGCGGGCCGCCAGACGGTCGTTGTCGCCGTAGCGGATTTCATTGGTGGCGACGGTATCGTTTTCGTTGATCACGGGTACCGCGTGCCATTCGAGCAGTTTTGCAATGGTCGAGCGCGCGTTGAGGTAGCGGCGGCGCTCTTCCGTGTCCTGCAGCGTCACCAGAATTTGCCCGGCGCCGATGCCGTGATGGCCCAATACTTCCGACCAGGTTCGCGCCAGCGCGATCTGCCCGACCGCGGCTGCGGCCTGGCTTTCCTCGAGCTTGAGGGTGCCGCGCGGCAGTTTTAGCCGGCTGCGCCCCAGCGCGATCGAACCGGAGGACACGATCAACAGCTCGCGTCCCTCCTTATGAAGTTTTGCAATATCGGCGGCTAGCGCCGTGAGCCAGGAGGCCCGCACCTCGCCCGCGTCGGAATCGACCAAAAGCGATGAGCCGACTTTAACAACGATACGGCGGAATTTTTTTAAGCTGGGGCGGGCCATGGATAGGACTTTACGGCAAGGTTTTGAAGCAGGAGTGTCAGGCGGGTAGGGAATACTACAAGATCGCGGCCAGGGAAGCGCGCGCCCGCAAAAATTCAGCCTTGCGGGGTCGGCGGCGCCCATGGCTCAACCTGCGCCGCGCTCTTGGCCTTGCCGGACACCGGCGCTTCGCCGATCACCTCGACCAGCGCGCGCAGCGCGTCCCTGACGCCCTCGCCGGTGACGCCCGACATCAGCAGCGGCGTCTTCTTCGCGGCGCGCTTCAGCCGGTCCTTCTGCTTCTTCAATTCTTCCGGCGTCACGGCGTCGATCTTGTTCAGCGCGACGATCTCGATCTTGTCGGCGAGATGCCCCTGATAGGCCTCGAGTTCGGTCCGTACCGTCTTGTAGGCCTTGCCGGCGTGTTCGCAGGTCCCATCCACCAGATGGAGCAATACGCGGCAGCGCTCGACATGGCCGAGAAAACGATCGCCCAAGCCTGCGCCTTCATGCGCGCCTTCGATCAGGCCTGGAATATCCGCCAGCACGAATTCTCGGCCATCGGCATTCACCACGCCAAGCTGCGGATGCAGCGTGGTGAAGGGATAGTCGGCGATCTTGGGTTTTGCGGCGCTGACCTTGGAAAGGAAGGTCGACTTGCCGGCATTGGGCAGGCCGACCAGACCTGCATCCGCGATCAATTTCAGCCGCAGCCAGATCCAGCGCTCCTCGCCCTCTTGCCCGGGATTGGCGTTGCGCGGCGCGCGGTTGGTGGAGGATTTGAAATGCGCATTGCCAAAACCGCCATTGCCACCTTCGGCGAGCACGAATTTTTCGCCCAATGTGGTGAAATCGTGGATCAGCGTTTCGCGATCCTCGTCGAACACTTGGGTGCCGACCGGCACCTTGAGCACGATCGCCTTGCCATTGGCGCCATGGCGGTCCTTGCCCATGCCGTTGGTGCCCTTTTGGGCTTTAAAGTGCTGCTGATAGCGATAATCAATCAGCGTGTTCAATCCGTCGACCACCTCGATGATGACGTCGCCGCCGCGGCCGCCATTGCCCCCGGAGGGCCCGCCGAACTCGATATACTTCTCGCGGCGGAACGCCACGCAGCCATTGCCGCCGTCGCCGGAGCGGATATAGACCTTTGCTTCGTCAAGGAATTTCATGCGCCATAGGTAAGGCAGAGGCGGCAACGCGGCAACCTCTTACAGGCCAAAATTGTTACGAAAAGCCAATATTTTCGGGCTTTTTCTGGGGTTTCAAGTCAGGCGCCCGAGAAAGTCGCGGCTGTTAACCAACGCCCATTGGGAAAACTGTGCATTCATGTCTGGCCTGGCCGCCGGCGGATGAGATATTTCTGTAGTCCTTCCAGCACCAGCTCGCGGCGCTGATTGAAAACGGTGGAGCGCAGCGTCACCACACCGGTGGTGCGGCCTGGCGTCAATTCCGCCACTTCGAGCGCCGGATAGATCGTGTCATCGGCGTACACGGGTTTCATGAACCGGCTCGACTGCTCCAAAAAGCCGACCAGCGATTCCTCCACCATAAACGGAAACAGTCCGCTTCCAGGCGCCGTGTGGATCAGCGTTTGAAAACCATGGGCGAGCAGGTTCGGCATGCCGCGGGCGCGACAATATTCGACATCGTAATGCACCGGGTGGGTATCGCCGCTCGCGGCCTGAAACGCCGCGAATACCGCGGATGTCATGGTGCGGCTTGGAATGACAAAGCGCTCGCCGAGCACAAAATCCTCGAACCAGCGCTGTTGCGGCACCATGCGATGCGCTGCGGGATCGAACTCGGCCATGGCGGGTTCCTGCGAGGTTTGCCAACGTTTGTTGGCTTATCGGTATCGCAGAGGGTTTGGCGCGGCAATCTATACCGCTCAATTCGTCATGCCCGGGCTTGTCCTGGCTTGTCCCGGGCATCCACGTCTTTAAAACAGCACGCACAATGGGCGTGGATGGCCGGAACAAATCCGGCCATGACGAATCGAGGAACGTCGCGGTCCGAAATGAGCTTGCTCGCCAAAATCTCCACCGCCTCCGACGAGCGCTCGGCGCGCCTTGCCGGCATTGGCCTGATGCTGGTGTCTGTCGGCGTGTTCGCGTTTGGCGATACGCTCGGCAAATTCATCGTCGCGACCTATTCGGTCGGGCAATTATTGTTGCTGCGCGGCGCCGCGGCGCTAATCGTGCTGTCGCCATTGATCTGGCGGCGCCGCCGGGAATTCTTGCACCTGGAGCGGCCGCGGCTGCAGTTGTTTCGCGTGGTGCTGTCGACGCTCGAGGTCGCGGCGTTCTTCCTCGCAACCGTGTATCTGCCGCTCGCCGACGTCGTCACCTATTATCTGGCGTGTCCGATTTTCGTCACCGCGCTGTCGGCAATCGTGCTGCGCGAGCGGGTCGGCTGGCGGCGCTGGAGCGCCATCCTGATCGGGTTTTGCGGCGTCCTGATCGCGCTGCGGCCATCAGCGCAGACCGTCAGCTGGCCGGCGATGATCGCGCTCGCCGGCAGCATGGCGTTTGCGGTCCTGATGCTGATCACCCGCTCGTTGCGCGCGACCCCCGATATCGTGCTGGCGTCGGCGCAGTTCATCGGCACCTTTGTTTTCGGTGCAATACTGGCGCCGTTCGGCTGGATCGCGCCGACGCCGGGAGGTCTGGGCTTGTTCGTAGCGGCCGGCTGCATCTCGGTATGTGCGCTGCTCTGCGGCAACCGTTCGCTCAAATTGGCGCCGGCCTCGATCGTGGTGCCCTATCAATATTCGATGATCATCTGGGCGGTGATGTTCGGCTATGTCGTGTTCGGCGACGTACCGTCCTGGGCGACGATTTTCGGCGCCGCGATCATCATCGGCGCCGGGCTTTATATTTTCCTGCGCGAGCGGGATCTGGGGCGTGAGGCAAATTCCATCGTCGTCCCGGCCAAGCCAACGGGTCCGGCCTCTGGCCGGCCCGATGACAGGCTCCGCGCGAGCCGGGATCCATAACCACGAGCGTTGGTTTTGCGAGAGCTGGGGCCGCCGGCAAGCCTAACAACAAACATCGGTGGTTATGGGTCCCCGCTTTTTGCGGGGACGACATCCGTTGTTTTTTGCGGAAATGACGACGGAGCGCCTACCGCGCGCGCCGGGTCGAGCTGCCCCAGTTCTTCAGCGACGACCACACGCCGCGCGAAAGC
>DATBYN010000559.1:0-4301 GCA_036513695.1 Bradyrhizobium sp.
GCTGTCTTGCCATCCATTACGGCGACGCACGAATTCGTGGTGCCGAGATCGATCCCAATGACCTTTCCCATGGTCCTCATATCCTTCTTTTTGCGGCAGGTTGGCTGGGCCCTGACGGCGCACCAATCCAAACCCCCAAACGATCAAATGCTCGCGATATTGCGACGGTGAGCCTCATATAGGAGGGGGGCTAGGCCCCGCAAGGACTTATGCGCAACCTTAACCTTCGAAAACCCTTAGGCTTGAAAGATAGTGTCCCCATTTGGGCCGCAAGGGGCAACCAAGGGTCGGCCAAGGCAAGATGCAAAGGCCGACCAGCGCAGGGGCTGGCAGACGGTTGCGTCAGGGGGAACGGAATACGGCTTGGTCTGTCGCCTGAGCCGCAAAACCGCTAGAAGCAAAATGGGCTGTCCAACGCCGTCCCCGGAAAAGACCCGTAACCGGCCGACCATTGAACGGCCTCAATGCAACCTCAGTAGATTTTTCATGAAGCCCATTCGATTGAAATCCGCGGTGGCCCTGCTCATGGGCGCCATCGGTCTTGTCGTCTGTCTCGCCATGGGTCCCGCCGTCGCCGCGGAGCCGGTTTTCCCGCCGGGAATCCGGGTCGGCATGACACCCCTGGTCGGCCTCTCCCGCGCCAAATCATTTGTCGGATTCGAAACCGAGGACGGAGGCGTCAAGGTCCTGGTGGCAGAGCTGCCGGCCGACGCCTATGGCGAAGTCATGAATGCCTTCAAGGCCAACCCGGCGGGCGCCGGCGGCATCAAACCCGAGACCATCGAGACCTCGGCCGGCCTTGCCTACTACACGATCGAAAACGCCAAGGACGGCGCCACCAGCGTGCGGCGCTATTCGATGATCATGTCCGGCGGCGCGTTCTCCGGCTATGTCGCCGTGCAGGTTCCCGAGAACGCGAGCAAGATCTATACCGACGAGGCCATCCGGCAGATGTTTGCGTCGGTGGCGATCCGCAAGGAAGTTCCGGTCGACGAGCAGCTCGGATTGATGCCGTTCAAGATCAGCGAGCTCGGCGATTTCAAGAATATCCGCACGCTCGCGATCGGCGCCGCCATCGTGCTCGCCGACGGCGATGAGACCACCGGCTTTGAAGCCGCGCCCTTCATGGTGATCGGCGTCATCGGTTCGACCCCGGCGCAGCCGGACGATCGCGGCCGCTTCGCGCAACAGACCGCAACCACCATTCCAGGCGTCCGCGACGCGCGGATCACGATGTCGGAGCCGATCCGCATCGACGGCGTGCCCGGCTATGAGACGCGGATCGATGCCACCAGCGGCAAGGACAATACCGCCGTCACGGTGGTGCAATGGCTGAAGTTCGGCGGCGCGAGCTCGCTGCGCATCATCGGCAGCGCGCCGCGCGACACATGGCCAAAAGCGTTTCCCCGCTTCCGTGCCGTACGCGACGGCATTCAGCCGCGCGGATAACAGGGGCTCGATTACGCGGGCTCAGGCCGCGTTGTTCGGCTCGTTGCCGTTGGCCGCTGGCGCCGTGGATTTGGCGCCGCCCTTGGAAACCGCAACCAGCGCCGGCCGCAGCACCCGGTCGCCGATCATGTAGCCGGCCTGGACGACCTGAACCACCGTTCCCGCCGGCACCGAAGGGTCGGGGACCTCGTACATCGCCTGCTGGAAATTCGGATCGAACTTCCCGCCCGAGGGATCGAATTTCTTGACGCCGTTTTTCTCCAGCGCGTTGAGCAGCGAGCGCTCGGTCAATTCGACGCCTTCGATCAGCGCTTTCAGGCCGGGATCGGCGGACGCCTTGGTGTCGGCCGGAACCGCATCGAGCGCGCGCTGCAGATTATCGGCGATATCGAGAACGTCGCGGGCAAAACCGGAGATGCCATAGGTTCGCGCATCGGCAACTTCGCGCTGGGTACGTTTGCGCAAATTCTCCATTTCCGCCAGCGTGCGCAGCATCTTGTCGCGCGCTTCGGCGGCCTCCTTGGCCAGCGCTTCGACGGAACCCTCCTCGGGATCGTCGGGCATGATATATGGCTTGGAAACCACGGGCTCGGGGCCTTGCGCCGGGTTCGCCGGATCGTCCTTCTGCCGGGTGGGATCGGTCATAGACTGCCTTCTTGGAAAAACCGTCTGGGGTCAATGGGGGGTGAGTTGCCAGCGCCGGATATCGTGCTTTAGGGGAAGAAAATCAAGCGCAACCTACCCCGGTTCACCCGCCCAGCATCTGGCTGACGATGCGCGCGGCATAGTCCACCGTCGGGATCACCCTGGCATAATTGAGCCGGGTCGGCCCGATCACGCCGAGAACGCCCACGATATGGCCGGCGCCGTCGCTATAGGGCGCGATGATGGTGGAGGAACCGGACAGCGAAAACAGCTTGTTTTCCGATCCGATGAAAATCCGCACGCCCTCGGCGCGTTCCGCGCGTCCCAACAGATCGATCACGCCGCGCTTGGTTTCGAGATCGTCGAACAACAACCGCACGCGTTCCAAATCTTCTAGCGCGTGGAGGTCTTCCAAAAGATTGGCGTGACCGCGCACGATCAGCTGGCGGTCATCATTTTCTCCGCCGGACCAGCTCGCGATCCCCGCCGCAATCACCTTCTGGGTCAGCTGATCGAGCTCGGCGCGGCTTTGAGTGAGCGCGGTCTCAAGTTCGAGGCGCGCTTCGGCCAGCGTCCGCCCTCTGATCCGCGCATTGAGGAAATTGGTGGCTTCGATGAGCGCGGAAGAGGGAACCCCGGGCGGCAGAGTCAGCACGCGGTTCTCGACCTGCCCGTCCTCGCCGACCAGCACCACCAGCGCCCGCTCCGGCTCCAGGCGGACGAATTCGATGTGTTTCAGTCGCGAATTGGATTTTGCCGTCAACACCACCGCCGCCGCGCGGGTCAAGCCCGACAGCCGCGTCAGGGCTTCCCCAAGGGCGGCTTCGACCGATTGCGCCTTGCCGACGGAGGCAAGCTGACTCTGGATCGATTGCCGCTCCGCTTCGGTGAGATCGCCGAGCTGCATCAGCGCATCGACGAAAAACCGCAAACCGAATTCGGTCGGCAGCCGGCCGGCCGAGGTATGCGGCGCATAGATCAGGCCGAGCTGTTCCAGGTCCGACATCACGTTGCGTACTGAGGCCGGCGACAGCGGAACCGCAATCAAGCGCGAAATGTTGCGCGATCCGACGGGTTCGCCGGTCGCAAGATAGCTTTCGACGATTTGACGAAAGATGTCCCGCGAGCGCTCGTTGAGCTGGGCTAAGCCCGCATTCGGCGCGATCAGGCCAATCGGATCGTGGTGGGCCACGGATTACTCCCTGTACCCCCTTAATCTGTCGCTCCGGCGCCCCCCTGACAAGCGCGCATTGGGGCTTAATACGGTCTTGCCGCGCACCGTTCCCCCTCCTACAAGCACCGCGAGCCATTAACCTTGCCGGATTTTCGGAGAATTCCCATGCGGCCAAGCCGCCGTGCACCGGATGAACTGCGCGCCGTGTCGCTGGAACGCGGCGTCGTCAAATATGCCGAAGGGTCCTGCCTGGTGAAATTCGGCGATACCCATGTGCTGGTGACGGCGACGCTGGAAGACCGGCTGCCGCCATGGCTCAAGGGCCAGGGTCGCGGCTGGGTCACGGCCGAATATGGCATGCTGCCGCGGGCCACGCTGGAACGCACCCGCCGCGAGGCGTCCGCCGGCAAGCAAAACGGCCGCACCGTCGAGATCCAGCGGCTGATCGGCCGCTCCTTGCGCGCGACCGTCGACCTGGAAGCGCTGGGCGAGCGCCAGATCACGGTCGACTGCGACGTGCTGCAGGCCGACGGCGGCACCCGCACCGCCTCGATCACCGGCGCCTGGGTGGCGCTGGCCGACTGCATCTCCTGGATGAAGAGCCGCAACATGATCAAGGCCAAGGTGCTGCGCGACAATGTCGCCGCGATCTCCTGCGGCATCTACAACGGCACGCCGGTGCTCGACCTCGACTATGCCGAGGATTCCGAGGCCGAGACCGACGCCAATTTCGTGATGACCGGCGACGGCCGCATCATCGAGGTGCAGGGCACCGCGGAAAAGACCCCGTTCTCGGAAGAGGAATTTTTGGCGCTGATGACGCTGGCGAAAAAAGGCGTGGCGCGGCTGGTCGACTTGCAGAAGATGGCGGTTGGGTAGGGGCATGATCCGGAAAAGTGGGAACCGGTTTTCCGAAGAAGATCATGCTCAAAGAAAAAGATGAGGTCATGCACCGCCGAATCACTGGCCAGCTCGTGATCGCGACCCACAATCCCGGCAAGCTCGCCGAGATGCGCGAACTGCTGGCGCCGCA
>DATBYN010000560.1:0-3355 GCA_036513695.1 Bradyrhizobium sp.
GCTCGGCCAGGGCCGCGAGAACTCGAAGGCGTTTTTGAAGGCCAATCCCGACATGACCGCGAAGATCGAGATGGCGATCCGCCAGAACTCCGGCCTGATCGCCGAGCAGATCCTGGCCGGCTCCCCCGAGCGCGACGCCGACGGCGAGGAGCCGGAGGCTGCGGAGGATTGAGGTTTATTCGAGCGGCGGGCGCTGGGGGCGTTGAGTTGCCGACGTCCTTGGCGCCAGTTTGTTTTGCGCATAGCCAGTAACGAACATGACGCGCCTGATTCTGACCGGTTCGTTGATCCCGGAATTCACTAAGTCGGACTTCGCCGATCTTGCGGTTGATTTCTCCTTTCGCTTCGTCTGGGGGCCGTTGCCGTCTCCGGATGAACTCGCAACCTATCTCGGCGCCCGCACGCACGATCACGGCCCCGGCTGTCATTGGTCGGACTTCGCCGGCGCGTGGGGTCGGAGCAAAAACAAGAGTCGCAGGGATCTCGGGTTGGCCGAGTTCTGCCAGCAATACGAGACCGTCGAACTATGGTTCGACACGGAGCCGAATGCTCAATTGCTACTGGTTTGGCTGCTTGATTATTTTCGATCTCATCCGGAGACCGTGGCCAGGTTGAAGTTGCGTCTTGTTGATCTCGAGATGATTGGGCTTGATCGACTTGGCAAGTGGCAGCCGCCGGCCGTCGATGTCACCGAAAGGGAACTCGTGACGGCGAGCGCGGCCTGGCAGGCGTACCGGGCGGCGACGCCAGAAGCCTGCTTCGATCTGCTCGGCCAGGATTTGAGTGCATTGCCGCTGTTCAAGCCCGCCCTGACCGATCTGCTGAAAGAGCTTCCGTCCAATTCGACAGGGCTTGGCGCCACGGAAATGCGGATGCTCGAGCTGATTGCGCGGGGATACTCACTCACGAATGCGCTTTTCCATCTTCGCAGCTTGCGACAGACGCGCATCTTTAATGAGTCGGAGCACGGCTATCTGCTTGACGGGCTTGCGCATGGTCCGGCTCCCGCCGTGGCCGGTCTAGACGACGAGCTGCGTACGATCAGGCGCGACAACTTGCGGGATCGTCTCCCTGCGTACCACCGAAGCCGACTGTCGCTGACCGAATCCGGCAAGGCGATTGTCGCGCACAAGGAAGACTTCAGCCGGCACAACCCGATCGATCGCTGGTGGGGCGGTACCAGGTTGACCAATGATCGCCTGTGGCGGTGGGATCCGATCCTGATCGCTCCTTGATGCTAATCACGCTTGTGGGACAGGGGCGAACACATGCGGTCACCATAGGCGTTGTCGAGACGCAGGACCTGCGCGCGAGGTGTTGGTGATGGGTGGTGCAGCTTGGGCTATTCGGAGGCGTACATGACGCGTCTCATCCTGACGACGGACTACGTAGGAGCCGGATGTCTCCAGCAAGCCGGCATCGCTGACCTCGTGATTCCGCTCGGCTTTCGCTTCGTTGGGGGCCCGTTGCCTTCCGCTTCGGACCTCGCGACCTCGTTGTCGTCGCGTTCGAAGAAGCATGATCCGGCGCTTCCTCATTGGCTGGACGATACCGGACTGCGTCACGAAGAACTCCGCCGCAAAGGCCTCGGGCTGATCGAGCTTTGCCAGCAATGCGAGACGGTCGAACTATGGGTCGATCCCGAGCCGAATGCACAATTGATGCTGATTCAGTTGCTGGACCATTTCCGCTCTAACGGTAAGCGAGCCTTGCCGCTGACGTTATTTCAGGCGGACGTCGTCATTGGTAAAATGCTTCCGGAAACTCTTTCCGAATGGCGGCCAGCGGCTGTCAAAATCCTGGACGATCATCTCGAGGCCGCGAGCGTAGCCTGGCGGGCTTATCGGCAACCGACGCCGCAGCACTGGTTCAACCTGCTGGCTAAGGACCTCAGCGTCCTGCCGCAGCTTGGGCAGACCGTGTTGGAATTGCTTGAAGAACTTCCCGGACAGGCGACCGGGCTCGGAGCGACGGAAATGCGGATGCTGGAATTGGTATCGGCGAGTAAGGCAGGTCCGTTTGACGTCTTTCCCGGTCACAGGAAGTCCAACAAACTCCGTGTGTTCGACTACTGGGAAGTCGGAGCCTTGCTGGAAGGGCTCGCTCATTGTCCGGCACCCGCCGTGTCCGGTCTCGACGAGGGGCCGTTCACGGACGAGATGCACTGCGACCCCAAACGCCTCGCGCGATACAAAAGAAGCAAGCTAAACCTCACCGCGCTCGGCAAGGCTATTCTGGATCGGACTGAGGATTTCAGTCGGCACAACCCGATCCATCGCTGGTGGGGCGGCACCGAATTGATTAACGATCGCTTGTGGCGCTGGGACCCGGCCAACCGCGCTTTGATCGCGCCTTAAGGAAAGGAAATTCGCGTCAGCGCCCGTTCTTATGTCGTCGTTGCCGGGCTTGACCCGGCAACCCATCTTCTTCGAAAGATTCTTTTTAGATGGATGCACGGGTCAAGCCCGCGCATGACGAGCTTTGGTTACTCCGCCGCCTGGGCGTAATCCTCGACCGGCGGACACGAGCACACCAGATTGCGGTCGCCATAGACATTGTCGACCCTTCCCACCGGACACCAATATTTATCCGTCCGCGAGACGCCGGCCGGAAAACATCCTTCGGCGCGGCTATAGGGCCGCGCCCACGCATCGTCCGCGATGTCGTGCACGGTGTGCGGTGCGTGGCGGAGCGGCGAGGCCTCGACTTTGAAGCGGCCGCCTTCGATCTCGGCGATTTCGCGCCGGATCGCGATCATGGCATCGCAAAAGCGATCGAGCTCGGCCTTTGATTCGGATTCGGTCGGCTCGATCATCAGCGTACCCGGCACCGGAAAGCTCATGGTCGGGGCATGAAAACCGTAATCGATCAGCCGTTTTGCGATGTCGTCGACTGTGACGCCGCTCGAAATCTTCAGGGGACGCGGATCAACGATGCATTCATGCGCGACGCGGCCCTTTGCGTTCCGGTACAGCACCGGAAAATGCGCATCCAATTTGGTCGCGATGTAGTTGGCGTTGAGGATCGCGATTTCGGTGGCGCGGGTCAGGCCTTCGCCGCCCATCATCAGGATGTAGATGTAGGAAATCGTCAGGATCGACGCCGAGCCAAACGGCGCCGCCGATACCGGTCCGACCGCGCGCGGCGTCGCACCGTCGGTTACGGGATGTCCCGGCAGGAACGGCGCCAGATGCGCTTTGACGCCGATCGGCCCCATGCCGGGACCGCCGCCGCCATGCGGAATGCAGAAGGTCTTGTGCAAATTGAGATGGCTGACATCGGCGCCGTAATCGCCCGGCCGCGACAAGCCGACCTGCGCATTCATGTTGGCGCCGTCGAGATAGACCTGGCCGCC
>DATBYN010000561.1:0-3687 GCA_036513695.1 Bradyrhizobium sp.
TCCATGAATCTGCGCGGCGTGCTCGATAATCCGGTGACAAAGCAAAGGCCAGTCTTGCATCAATCCAAGCATACGAACGTCCCTCCAGAGTGTGCTATCGCTTGTCGCGGGTCACGGAATTGCCATGAACTCTAGCGCGGAGATAGCACGCCGCAAATGGCCTTGTGGCGGCAGAGGCCGCGCCCGAGCGGCCAAAATAGTTACCGCCGTAACCGCGCTGGTGATGCTTTGCGCGCCGACCGCCCCTGCAGCGGCGGCGAGGAGGCCCGCCTGGTCGCTGGCGCCGTGGGGAGACCTGTTCGGAGAACATCGAAGACCAAAACTGCGCCGGGCAGCCTTGCCCCCCTCGGTGCCGTTGCCAAAACCCAGACCGGCGGAGGCGCCGGCAAGGCAGCCGGACAAGCCGAAGCTAACCAAACAGACGCCGGTCGAGACCGAGAAGCCGGCGGAGCTGGCCGAGCCGGCGCCGCCGCCGCCTTCGGCCTGCCGGCTGGCGCTGACGGAGGAGATCGCCATCGCCCCCTCTATTCCCGATATCCATGGACCCGGCGGCTGCGGAGGCGAGGATCTGGTGCGGCTGGAGGCTGTGGTGCTGCCGGACAAACATCGCGTGCAGGTCAAACCCCCGGCGACGCTGCGCTGCAAGATGGCATCCGCCATCGCGGATTGGATCCGCAGCGATATGACGCCGCTGGCGAAAGATCTCGGCAGCGTCATCAGCGACCTCGACAATTTCGACTCGTACGATTGCCGCAGCTTCAACGGTGTGGCCGGCGCCCCGTTGTCCGAACACGGCCGCGCCAATGCACTCGACGTGCGCGCCTTGAAACTCGCCAACGGCCGGTCGATCGCGCTGACCGACCGCACGGTGTCGCGGGAATTGCGCGAAAGCGTGCTGCATTCGGTGTGCGCGCGGTTTACGACAGTGCTGGGGCCGGGCTCGGATGGGTATCACGAGGAACACATCCATCTCGATCTGATGGAGCGGCACAACAATTACAAAATCTGCCAGTGGAATGTGTGGGACCCGCTGCCGCAGGTCGCCCCGCTATTGCCGGCCGCGCGTCCCGATGAGGCGCCGCCGCGGGAGGTGGCCGCCAAGTCGGAGGCCGCCAAGCCCGAGCCTGCGCAAGGGAATGCCGCCAAATCCGATACGTCGTCGAAGCCGGACGCCGCTACGGTCAAGCCGCCGACCCAACAGCCGCCAACAAAAAAGCGCCGGTAAAACCGGCGCTTGCTGTTCTGCTGCGAATGCGATCGACTACTGCGTTATCGGGCCGTAAGGGCTACCACCGCCCTGCAGCGCCAACGCCGAGTTGTAGGGCGAGTCACCATGGTGCGGCTCGAGCACGACGACGATGGTGCCCATCTTCACCCGGTTATAGAGATCGATCACGTCCTCGTTGGTCATCCGGATACAGCCGGAAGAGATCGACGCGCCGATATATTCCGGCTGGTTGGTGCCGTGAATCCGGAACAGCGTGTCCTTGCCGCCCGAGTAGAGATACAGCGCGCGCGAACCCATCGGATTGTCCGGTCCGGGCGGCACGAAGGTCGGTACACCCAGCCGCTCGATCTCGCCCTTGGTCGGATGCCAGGGCGGCCACTCGGTCATGCTGCCGATCTTGGCGATACCGGACCACGCCATGGCTTCCTCGCCGACGGTGATGCCGTAGCGGATCGCCTTGCCGTCGTTCATCACGTAATAGAGGTAGTGATTGTCGGAATCGACCACGATCGAGCCGGGCGCTTCCTTGCGGTGATATTCGACGATGGCGCGGCGGAACGGCTCGGCCACGGGAACATTGGTGTAGCGGATCTTGGCCAGCAATTCCTTGTCATGCGGTTTGAAATTGGTGGTGTTGGTCGCCTCATAGGTCGTGGCCTGCATACAGCCCGACAACATCAGGCCGGCGGCCAGCATTCCCAGTTTCAACTTAAGCGACGACATTGTGCACTTCCGATCGAAAGCCCCGCGCCCGTACGCCCACCCTGCGCCCTAAACGCCACGATTCCATAAATCGCATTATCGTCGAAATTGGTCACAATTCCAGACCTTAGATACTTGTCCCGCGCTGCGGGAGGCTACCTGTGTCTTTTCTGCCGCAAATTTTGCGCGTTTCGGTTCATTTTGGGGCAGGACGACGAGCTCCGCCTAATCGCCGCCATGCTGTGGCCGCCCGGCCGCCACAAAGCTTGACCGGCGGTTAATCTGCCTGTCATCAGGCGCTTGCCAGAATGAAGCCAAGCCCCGTTCGGTAAGTCCTGTCCGGTAAAGTCTGTTGTAAAGTCTGTTCGGTACAAGCCCTGTCGGGTAGCCCTTAAGCCTCTGTCCTGGAGTCCGCGATGTTGTCGGCGTTTGCCCCTTCCGAATCCTCGCTGAAGAAAGTCATCGGGGGCGATCTGGCCACGCTGCCGGAGAGCGCGGTCTGGATCGACCTCGTCAAACCGACCGCGGCCGAGGACAGGGCGGTGGAGCGGCTGGCCGGGATCGCGGTGCCGACCCGGGAGGACATGCAGGAGATCGAGATTTCCAGCCGTCTCTATGTCGAGAGCGGCGCGCGCTACATGACGGCGACGCTGATGTGCGCGGCCGACACCGACAACCCGCGTACCACGGCCGTGACCTTCATCCTCGCCAGCCATCGCCTCGTGACCGTACGCTATGACGAGCCAAAACCGTTCGTGCTGGTCGAGAACAAGCTGGCGCGCTCGTGTCCGCCCGGCATCACCGGCGAAATGGTGCTGATGGAATTGCTCGACGCGGTGATCGACCGCAACGCCGACATTCTGGAGCGCGCCGGCAGCGACATGGACGCCATCAGCCACGATATTTTCGAGCCCGAGGGCAAGGCGCGCACCGGCCACGCCAAGCGCTATTCGGATATTCTGATCGCGATCGGTCGCAAGGGCGATCTGACCTCGAAAGTGCGCGAAAGCCTGGTCTCGATCGGACGGGTGGTGACGTTCGTTGCCGCGGCAGTCGACGGCGTCAAATGGTCAAAGGACATGCGCGAGCAGCTCAAGACCATGCAGCGCGACGTGATCTCGCTGACCGACCACGCCTCCTATCTCTCCAACAAGATCACGTTTGTGCTGGATGCAATGCTCGGCGTCGTCAATCTCGAACAGAACAACATCATCAAACTGTTCTCGGTGATGGCGGTGGTCTTGATGCCGCCGACCCTGATCGCCTCGATCTACGGTATGAATTTCAAGGACATGCCGGAACTCGACTGGCCGCACGGCTATCCCGTCGCGGTGGTGGCGATGCTGCTCGCGGCAGCCGGGCCGTATATGTATTTCAAATGGAAGAAGTGGTTGTAAACCATGCGCTGTCGCAGAGTTCCACACATTGTGGCAAGACCAGGACTCTGCCTCAATTCCTATGCTAAAATTTGAGCGTTGGGCTGAACGTTTGGGCGAAATCTTTCTGCCATAACGCTGTCACAAGTCGCGAGGGCAGCAATGGTTGAGAAACAGATAACTTCACTCAAGAACGTGATCGACTTCTCGCGCTACCAAATCGTCCGCAACAGTAGCGGCAAAGCGCCTGCGATCTCGGCGCGGACCTGCCGGCATTGCGGCGCGACGCTGTCGGAAGGCGAGAACGAAGACGAGTGCTCCAGCACGCTCAACACCGAGGCGCCGCGCGTGCGCGGGTCGCGTGTGTTTTTTGCGGAGTGA
>DATBYN010000562.1:0-3017 GCA_036513695.1 Bradyrhizobium sp.
GTTCTGGAAATTGCGCGACGAGATGTCGGCGGCGCAGAAGCCGGAAGGCGGCTCGATCAAGCACGACATTTCGGTGCCCGTTGTCGCGGTGCCGGATTTCATCGAACAGGCCAACGCGGCGGTGGTCAAATTGATTCCGGGGTCGCGGCCGGTGCCGTTCGGCCATCTCGGCGATGGCAATATCCATTACAATGTGAGCCAGCCCGTCGGCGGCGACACTGCGGATTTCCTCGCGCGCTGGCACGAGGTCAATGCTGTCGTGTTCGAGATCGTGCTGCGGATGGGTGGATCGATCTCCGCCGAGCATGGCATCGGCGTGCTCAAGCGCGACGAACTGCCCGAGGTCAAGGACAAGGTCGCGATCGAACTGATGCGATCGATCAAGGCGATGCTCGATCCGCTCGGCATCATGAACCCGGGCAAGGTGCTGTGAATTCCAAATCCGCCGGTCACGCCCTGACCATCAAGACCATTGAAGAGCGCGACATCACCGAGGTGATCGCGCTGTGGCAGCGCTGCGGATTGACCCGGCCATGGAACGATCCCGCCGCCGACATCGCGCTCGCGCGCAAAGGCGCGAATGCGGCGGTGCTGGCCGGACGCGACGGCAGCGACATTGTGGCGTCGGTCCTGGTCGGACACGACGGCCATCGCGGCTGGGTCTATTACGTCGCGGTCGATCCCGACCACCGCCACAAGGGATATGGCCGCGTCATCATGGATGCTGCGGAGGACTGGCTGCGTGGACGCGGCATCGAGAAATTGCAACTGATGGTGCGGCCCGATAACACCCAGGTTCAGGCGTTCTATCAGTCGCTCGATTATTTCGAGCAGGAACGCATCATCTACGCCAAATGGCTCGACGGGCGAGATCCGACACCGTAGCCGAAAATCAACAGGCATGACATGACCGTCTCCGACCGTATCCGCATCAAGGACGTCCGCGTGCTCGCCGACAACCGCTACGTCCTGAAAAACACTACCTTCGAATGGCGGCGTGGCAATGGCGAGTGGCAGACCATGCAGCGCGAGGTCTATGACCGTGGCAATGCCGCGACCGTGCTGCCGTACAATCTGGCGCAGCGCAGTGTGGTGCTGGTGCGGCAGTTTCGCCTTCCGGCCTATGTCAACGGCTATGACGATCTCCTGGTCGAGGCCGCGGCCGGCCTGCTGGACAACGCGGCTCCGGAGGTGCGGATCCGCGCCGAGGCTGAAGAGGAAATCGGCTACCGGCTCGGCGAAATCCGAAAAATATTCGAAGCCTTCATGAGCCCCGGCGCGGTCACTGAAAAAATCCACTTCTTTGTCGCGGAATATCGGCCGGACATGCGGATCGGAAGCGGCGGCGGCCTTCCCGACGAAGGCGAGGATATCGAGGTTTTGGAACTATCGATCGATCAGGCCTTGGCCATGATCGGCGATGGCCGCATTGTCGATGCCAAGACCATCATGCTGTTGCAATACGCGGCGCTGAATATTTTTTCGAAAACGTAGAGCGTAGGGTGGGCAAAGCGAAGCGTGCCCACCATCTTGCTTTACGTAAGCGTCGTGACGTCGGTGGGCACGGCGCGAAGAACGCCTTTGCCCACCCTACGATCCTATCGGGTGTAACAACGGACATCGGTGGTTATGGGTCCCTTCGCCTTCGCGGGGACGACATCTGTCTTCAAAACAACGACCCCTGCCCGTCATCTTCCGACGCCGGCGCCGCTTTTCGCGCCGCCGCTTTCCTCGCTGGCTTCGGCTCCTCGGCAGCTCTCTCTTCCGCCGTGATCGGCAGGATCAGTTGCGCGTCGTCGTTGGCGGCGCGGTTGACCCGGGTTGAGACTTCATGCCAGACGAATTCGCCTTCGCCGGGCGCCGTCAGCAGCGCCATCACCGTCTCCGCTTCATCAGCGCTGCAGTCGAGCCAGCGACCGAAATCGGGGGGCGAGATCGTCACCGGCACGCGGTCGTGCAGCACCGCAAGATCAGCACTCGCGGGCGCGGTGACAATTGCGACCGTATCGAGTTCCTCGCCGTTCGGGCCGATCCAGGTTTCAGCGAGCCCCGCCAGCCCCATCGGAGTTCCATCGCGGCGATGGATGAAGTGAGGCCGTTTGCGCCCTCCGGAAGCCTGCCATTCATAATAGCCGTCAGCGGGGATCAGGCAGCGCCGGCGCTTGATCGCGTTCTTGAAAGCCGGTTTTTCCAAAACCGTCTCGGAGCGGGCATTGATCAGCAGCGTGAATTTACGGGGGTCCTCAACCCAGGCGGGCAACAGGCCCCAACGCATCAGGCGAAAATGCCTGGCATTGTTCTCGATGATGACCACGGGTATTGGTTGCGTCGGCGCGATGTTATGCCGGGGCGGGAAATTGGGCTGCTCGACATAGCCAAAAATTTGCCGTAAGGCCGCAGGCGGCGAGGTGATTACGAAGCGTCCGCACATTCTATGTTCCACATAGGCCTCTGTTCAGCACCTTTTAACCCCAAACGTTAAGACTGTAGCGGATGATCCCGACCACTGCCAAAACCGCCCAACCCGATCGTCCGGCGCCCGCTAAAATTGGCGGCGACGGTGCCGCGCGGGCCGCGGAATTGCAGGCCGCCAACATCAATCCGCGCACCGGCCTTGCCACTGACTATCTGAACCATTTCAACGAAGCCATCATGCTGCTCGAGATGGTTCCAGACATGCCGGAATGCGCCGAGGATTTTCTGGGCTGGCAGCCTTTGTCCTATCGCGACCATTTCACGGCGTCCAATTTCAGGGCACGCGACCTCGCGATCGAGGCCTATGAATCCGCGGACGAGAGGATCCGCGCCGAGTTCGACAAGATCACCAGCGCCATGACCTCGATCCTGGCCGCCGTAGGCGCGGCGATGCGCGAGGCCCAGCAGGACAAGACGCGCGCCAGGCTGGCCGAACAGGCGACCGGCTGGGTCAAGCCGCTGGTCATGCTGGCCGCCGGCATCATCAATGGCAGCGCCGAGGCTGATGTCGACTACATCATGTCGCACTGACCGCCGTGGCG
>DATBYN010000563.1:0-4889 GCA_036513695.1 Bradyrhizobium sp.
ATCGTGATTGCCGTGAACGGCTTCTTCCTCGTCATCGATTGCATTTTCTTTGCGGCGAATTCGACCAAGCTGTTCGAGGGCGGCTGGTTTCCTCTGCTGCTCGCGGCCGCGGTAGCATTTTTGATGCTGACCTGGCGGAGCGGCGTCAAACTGGTCGAGCGCGCCCGCGGCAAGCTGCGCCAGCCGGAAGAGGATCTGATCGAGACCGCGGTCAGCAGATGTCACGCGCGGCTCGCCGGAACGGCGGTGTTCCTGGCGTCGGCGCCGAACGGCGTGCCGCTCGCGCTGACCCAGTTCGTCAAGCATAACCATTGCCTGCATCAGCGCATCGTGCTCGTCACCGTGCTGATCGAGGAATCCCCGCGCATCCCGGACGAGGATCGCGCAGAGGTGATCGAAATCATCCCTGGCATTACGCGGGTCATTCTGCACTATGGCTTCATGCAGTATCCGACGATCTATGAGGGGCTGGTGCTCGCTTGCAAGCAGGGCAAGCTGCCGGGCATCGATCTCACCGACATCACCTACTATGTCGGCCGCGAAACGATCATTCCGCGTGAAGATATTCCGGGCATGTGGATGTGGCGCGAGTCGCTGTTTGCGTTTCTGCAACGTAATGCCGAACGAACGGCCGCATTCTTCGACGTGCCCGCCCGCCAGGTGGTCGAGTTCGGCACCGAAATCGAGATTTAGAAGTGGGCGAATGGCGAGTGGCGAATCCTTTACTCGCTATTCGCGTTGGGGGCTCCGTTTCCGTTGCCGTTTTCAGTGTCCTCGCCGATGTGCTCGACCGAGACCACATGCTCGTCTTCGGCGGTATCGAACACGATGACGCCCTGGGTGGAGCGGCCGGCGATCCGGATGCCCTCGACCGGGCATCGGATCAGTTGACCGCGGTCGGTCACCAGCATGATCTGGTCAGATTCCTCGACCGGGAACGAGGCCACCAGCTTGCCGTTGCGGTTGTTGACCGACATCGCGACGATGCCTTTGCCGCCGCGGCCGGTGGTGCGGTATTCGTAGGATGAGGTGCGCTTTCCGTAGCCGTTGACCGAAACCGTCAGCACCACCTGTTCCTGCGCCGACATCTCGACATAGCGTTCGGAACTGAGCTGGATGGTGCCGGCGGCCTCCTCGGCGTCGGTTTCCGTGCCTTCCTCGGCCGCGACTTCGCCGGCTACCGCGCGGCGCATCTTCAAATACGCCGAGCGCTCATCCGACGTCGCCTCGACATGGCGCAGGATCGCCAGCGAGATCAGCTTGTCGCCCTCGGCCAGGGCGATGCCGCGCACGCCCATCGAGGTGCGGCCCGAAAACACCCGCACATCGGTGACGGGGAAGCGGATGCACTGGCCGCCGGCGGCGGTCAACAGCACGTCGTCGCGCTCGGTGCAAATCTGCACGTCGACGATCGCCTCGTTGTCGTCGAGCTTCATGGCGATGATGCCGGAGCGCCGGACGTCGACGAAGTCAGATAATTTGTTGCGGCGGACATTGCCGCCGGTAGTCGCAAACATCACGTCGAGATTGGCCCAGGAGCTCTCATCCTCGGGCAGCGGCATGATGGTGGTGATGCGCTCGCCCTGCTCGAGCGGCAGGATGTTGATCAGCGCCTTGCCGCGCGCGTTTGGCGCCGCCACCGGCAGCCGCCAGACCTTTTCCTTGTAGACCTGGCCGCGCGAGGAGAAGAACAACACCGGCGTATGGGTCGAGGCCACGAACAGGCGGCTGACGAAATCTTCGTCGCGGGTCTGCATCCCGGCGCGGCCCTTGCCGCCGCGGCGCTGCGCCCGATAGGCCGACAGCGGCACCCGCTTGACATAGCCGGCATGCGAGACCGTGACCACCATGTCCTCTCGTTGGATCAGGTCTTCGTCCTCGACCTCGTTTTCCTGGTCGATGATGACGGTCTTGCGAGGGGTTGCGAATTCCGACTTCACCGCCGCGAGTTCTTCCTTGATGATGGCCTGGACACGGGCGCGGGAGCGCAGGATGTCGAGGTAATCGGCAATTTCGACCGCAAGCTTGTCGAGCTCTTCGGAAATCTCCTCGCGGCCTAACGCCGTGAGCCGCTGCAGCCGCAGATCGAGGATGGCCTTGGCCTGCTCCAGCGACAGCCGCGCGGTGCCGTCTTCGGCGAGCCGGTGGCGCGGATCGTCGATCAGCGTGATCATGGCAGCCACGTCCTGCGCCGGCCAGACCCGCGACATCAGGGTCTCGCGCGCGGTGTTGGGATCGGGCGAGGTCCGGATCACCCGGATGATCTCGTCGATATTGGCGACCGCAATCGCAAGACCGACCAAAATGTGAGCGCGGTCGCGCGCCTTGTTGAGCAGGAACTTGGTCCGCCGCGTCACCACCTGTTCGCGGAAGGCGACAAACAGCGTCAGCAAATCCTTCAAGTTCATCAACTGCGGCCGGCCGGCATCGAGCGCCACCATGTTGGCGCCGAAATTGGTCTGCAGCGGCGTGAAGCGATAGAGCTGGTTCAGGACGACGTCCGGCACCGCGTCGCGCTTCAATTCGACCACGACACGAAAACCATCGCGGTCGGATTCGTCGCGCAGGTCCCCGATACCCTCGATCTTCTTCTCGCGCACCAGTTCGGCGATGCGCTCCACCATCGTGGCCTTGTTCACCTGATAGGGAATTTCCGTGATGACGATCGCTTCGCGGTCCTTGCGGATGGTATCGATCGACACCTTGCCGCGCATCACGATCGAGCCGCGGCCGAGATGATAGGCCGAGCGGATGCCCTGGCGTCCGAGGATGATGCCGCCGGTCGGAAAATCCGGCCCCGGAATGATGTTGATGAGTTCGTCGATGGTAAGCGCGGGATTGTCGATCAGCGCCACGCAGGCATCGATCACCTCGCCGAGATTATGCGGCGGAATATTGGTCGCCATGCCGACCGCGATGCCGCCGGCGCCATTGACCAGCAGGTTCGGAAACTTCGCCGGCAGAACCGTCGGCTCGCGATCCTTGTCGTCGTAATTGGCCTGGAAATCGACGGTGTCCTTGTCGATGTCGTCAAGCAGGGACTGCGCGATCTTGGTCAGGCGGGATTCGGTGTACCGCATGGCGGCGGGCATATCGCCGTCCACCGAGCCGAAATTGCCCTGCCCGTCGATCAAGGGCACGCGCATGGAGAAATCCTGCGCCATGCGCACCAGCGCATCGTAGACCGACTGGTCGCCGTGGGGATGGTATTTACCGATGACGTCGCCGACGGTGCGCGCCGACTTGTTATGCGATTTGTTCCATTCGAATCCGTTCTCGTACATCGCGTAGAGAATGCGCCGGTGCACCGGCTTCAGACCGTCGCGCGCATCCGGCAGCGCACGCGCCACGATCACGCTCATGGCGTAATCGAGGTAGGAGCGTTTCATCTCGTCGAGGATGGATACGGGACGAATATCGGAAGGCGCCGGCGGCTCTCCGGGGGGCGTATCTTCAGGGTCAGACAAAGGGGGAATCCGGTGCGTTTTTGGTGTCGAATCATATAGCGCGTCGGGCCTGCCAAAACCACCCTTAACTGGTCAGCGCGAGCGGTTTTTCCCTTCGTTTTTCCAGAGACTTACGCCCCGAGCGCGGCTCCGCGCCGAGGCGCTGAATCGGGCCGCCGGAACGAGCTCGCGTGCCTTAAGGGCCGAACACGACAGCGTGCATGATCCGCCCCGGCAACAGCGTGAACAGCCCGGCGATGACGAGCGCGCCCGAGAACGTAAAGATCATGATGCGGCGATGATCCGCGACGCGGTGGCGGTGCGCCATCCAGACCCCGAGCGGAAGCATCGCAAGCGTGAAGATCGACAGCAGGTGGATCGGGCTCCACGGACCGAGCAGCCGGATCTGATGGATCCAGAACGAGCTGAGCGCCACCCCGGCCATCAGGCCGACCCAGATCCAGCCGAGCGCGCGGTGCGGCAAGGTTCCCTTCGGAGCGGCGAGCTGGACCACGCCGAGGACGAAGGCGGTCATCGCTGCGAAGGCATGAAGCGGGATCGCGGGAGCTGCCTCGAGCAGCGGCGTAAGGCTCATGGCGCGGTCCCCCGATCCCGGATCTGAGCCTGGAACTCCAAAAGGTTCAGGCCGGCAGACTAATGTTAATATCATTAACATAAACTGAAATCAAAGAAAAAATGTGGCTCGATTGCCGAGATTATTCGTAATGTATTTCAATAAGTTACATACAAGTTATGTGAATTTACTTTAAGGTGTTCCGGGCCATGGAGAAGCGCGGGCCAGCTGCGCTTGCCCTCGCCTCAGCTCAAACCGCAATCGCTCAGAACGGAATATCGTCGTCCATGTCGCCGTTGCGCGCCCCGGCCGCGACCGCGCGGCGCGGTGCGGCGCTGGACGGACCGGCCGAGCCAAAATCGCCACCGCTATCGTCAGGACCAAAACTGCCGCCGCCGCTGCTGCGGCCGTCCAACATGGTCAGGTTCGAATTAAACCCCTGCAGCACCACCTCGGTCGAGTATTTCTCGACGCCGGCCTGATCGGTCCATTTGCGCGTCTGCAACTGGCCCTCGATGTAAACCTTGGCGCCCTTCTTGAGATATTGCTCGGCGACCTTGCAGAGCCCCTCGTTGAAAATCACCACGCGGTGCCACTCGGTCTTTTCCTTACGCTCGCCGGTCGCCTTGTCGCGCCAGCTTTCCGAGGTCGCCACGCTCAGATTGGCAATCGGGCGGCCGTCCTGGGTCCGCCGGATTTCCGGATCCTTGCCGAGATTTCCGACCAGAATCACCTTGTTGACGCTTCCTGCCATCGCCGCCTCCACTCTCCACTCTCAAAAATTACTGGGATGATCCGACCCTATACGCTTGCCGACCGCGCGAGCTTGCAGATCGCCCGGTTTCCCCGGTTATCCACATATAGCATTT
>DATBYN010000564.1:0-3508 GCA_036513695.1 Bradyrhizobium sp.
AAATCCTCCGCCCCGCCCTTTCCCAATAGGGATCGCGGAGGCGCCGCTTGAAAATCTTGCCGGAGTCCTCGCGCGGCAGATTTTTTTGGATTTCGACGTGTTTTGGCACCTTGTAATCGGCCAGCGACGTCTTGAGCTGCGCTCGAATATCAGCCGTATCCAGCGTTATGCCTGCCTGTGGTTCGACCACCGCCATCAGCGCCTCGCCGAATTCCTCGTCGGGGATGCCGAACACCGCGCAGTCATGCACGCCGGGAACCGCATGCAGCGCGGCTTCGATTTCGGCCGGATAGATGTTGACCCCGCCCGAGATCACCATGTCGCGCTTGCGGTCGCAGATGAAGACGTAGCCGTCCTCGTCGATGTAGCCGACATCGCCCGAGGTGATAAAACCGTCGCGCTCGATCTCGGCGCGTTTTTCCGGCTTGTTGTGGTAGGTGAAGTCCGGGTTGCCGGCGATCTTCGAATAAATCTCGCCGATCTCGCCTTGCGGCAGCGGGTCGCCATTGTCGCCGAGAAAGCGCAGCTCGACGCCTTCAAGGATCTTGCCGACCGTGCCGGGTTTCCTCAGCGCATCCTCGGAACTGGCAAACGTGAGGGCGCTGGCTTCGGTGCTGCCGTAATATTCATAGATCACCGGCCCCCACCATTCGATCATCGCCCGCTTCACATCGGCGGGACAGGGCGCGGCGGCATGGACGACGTGGCGCAGCGAGGACGTGTCATATTTCCTTCGCACCGCCTCCGGCAGCTTCATGAGCCGGACGAACATCGTCGGCACCATGAAGAGCGTGTCGATCCTCTGCTCTTCGATCAACCGCAGAAACTCTTCCGGATCGAACCGCGGCATCAGCACCAGCGCACCGCCGAGCCGGCCGGCGCGCAGGCCGAACGAGTTCGGTGCCGAATGATACAGCGGCCCCGGTAGCAGCGCCCGCACGCCCGGCTTCAGGCCGTAAATCAGCGCGCGCAGGCGTTCGGCCGCAATGCTCTGCTCCAGCGTCGGGGCATTGCGCCGCACGCCCTTGGGATGACCCGTCGTGCCCGAGGTATAAATCATGTTCGAAGGCTGAGGCACCGCCGGGCCGTCATACGGACGTTGCTGTTCGAGCCAGGATTCGAGGTCGGTTGCAAAATCGGGCGTCGCGAGATGATCGGGATCGATCTTGTAGTGCTTTAGAATTTCCGGCGGTGTCGGCACGCTGAGGACGGTCGTGCCAGTAGGGATCGCCTCGCGCAACTGATGCATCATGTCGGCGTGGCCGATCAGGACCGAGGTGCCGGAGTCCTTCAGCACGTAATTGATCTCGTCCGGCTTGAAGTGCCAGTTGATCGGTACGCCGTAAGCCCCTAACCGCATCGCGGCATAGGCCGCTTCGATGAAAGCGACGTCGTTGCGCATGAGTATGCAGACGCTGTTGCCCGACTTGACGCCAAGCCGGTGCAAGCCGCCGGCGATACGCTCAGTGCGGCCTGCGACTTCGGCGTGGTCGCGCTTCCGTTGGCCGCTGATGATGCCGAGGAACGGCGATTCCCGATCGTCCATTTTTTCTTTTTCGTTGTTGGAGAACACTCAATGTTTCCGTCATCACCGGGCAAAAGCGCGAAGCTGGGTCTTCGCGTTAGATGTCCCGGTGATCCCCGTCTTACTTCGGTTGTCGCAAAGCGAAGACGTGGACGGCCGGCACAAGCCCGGCCACGACGAGAAATTCGGCTAGAGGTCGGCGAAGCGCGGGGCGCGTTTTTCCATGTTGGCGCGGACCGCCTCGGTTTGATTGGGACTGCCCAACAGCTTCTGCTGCTCGACGGATTCGGCGAGCAGCGCAGGACCCGGATCGACGGAAAGATTGTTCAGCATGCGTTTTGCCGCGCGAATTGCGTCCGGGCTCTTGCCGGCGATCTCGCGGGCGATCTCAAAGGCGGCCGCTCGCGGATCGTCGCAGATTCGCGTCGCAAGGCCGTAGACGAGCGCCTCCTGTGCCGAGAAGATCCGACCGGTATAGGTTAGTTCGCGCAGGATATCGTCGCGCACCAGACTGGCCAGGATTGGCGTCCCAGCCATGTCCGGCACCAGACCCCACTTGATCTCCATGATCGACATCCGCGCGTCGGGGCTAAGGAAGCGCATGTCGGCACCCAGTGCGAGCTGAAAGCCGCCGCCGAACGCTACGCCCTGGATCGCGGCAATCACCGGGACCGGGAGCTGGCGCCAGCCCCAGACCGCCTGTTGCGGGTAATTCGCCGGCCCATGGGTCCGTTCAGTCAGGTCACGCCTTTCCCCGCCCGCTATCCCGTTACCGCCGTTTTCCTTCATGGCGGCGAACCGGCTTATGTCGAGACCGGCGCAAAAAGCACGGCCTTCGCCGGACAATACGACGGCGCGGAGGCCTTTTTCGCGGGATAGCCGGCCGGAGGTGGTAACCAGCGCATCGAACATCGCGGCATCCAGCGCGTTCATCTTGTCCACCCGGACCAGGCGGACGTCGGCGACGCCCTCTGATATTGTGACCGAGACACGCGGCTCCATCGGAGGTCTCCCTTAACTCTTCTTCGTTGTTGCCGCTTTACAGAAAGGCGTCGGCCGGATTTAGTCAATCAACCAATTAAAGATTTTTCCTTGGGACGGGAACCCCTCCAATGTTCAGCGAAAACCTTCTCAACGGCCGAAGCATTCTGGTCACCGGCGGCGGCACCGGGCTCGGCAAATCGATGGCAGCGCGCTTCCTCGAATTGGGCGCCGAGGTCCATATTTGCGGCAGACGGAAAATCGTTTGCGACGAGACGGCGACCGAGTTGATGGACCTCCATGGCGGCCGGGTCACGAGCCACGGGGTCGATATCCGAAACCCGCTCGCGGTCGAAGAGATGATCGAGACGATTTTCCGCGAAGGCGGGCTCACCGACCTCATCAACAACGCCGCCGGCAATTTCATCTCGCGCACCCAGGACTTAACCCCGCGCGGTTTCGATGCGGTCGCCAACATCGTGATGCACGGCACGTTCTACGTGACCCATGCGGTGGGGAAACGCTGGATCGCCTTGAAGCAACCCGGCAATGTGGTGTCGATCACGGTGACCTGGGTCCGCAACGGCAGCCCCTATGTGGTGCCGTCGGCGATGAGCAAATCCGCGATCCACGCCATGACGATGTCGCTGGCGGCCGAATGGGGGCGCTACGGCATCCGGCTGAACACCATCGCGCCCGGCGAAATCCCGACCGAAGGGATGAGCAAACGCATCAAACCCGGCGACGAAGCCGGCGCGCGCACCAAAGCGATGAACCCGATGGGCCGCGTCGGAACCATGGAAGAATTGCAAAACCTCGCCGTGTTCCTGATTTCCGGCGGCTGCGACTGGATCAATGGCGAGACCATCGCGATGGACGGCGCCCAGGCGCTCGCGATGGGCGGCAATTTCTATCAGTTGCGCGACTGGTCCGACGCCGACTGGACCGCGGCGCGCGAAGCGATCAAGGCGCAGAACGAAAAGGACAAGGCGGCACGGGGGT
>DATBYN010000565.1:0-13434 GCA_036513695.1 Bradyrhizobium sp.
GCCGAATTCGAGGTCCGCGCCAAATCCCCGCTGCGCAAGCTGCAGCATTTTCTCCACGCCAATCCTACTGCGGTGCCGGCGATCGTGCTGTTGCTCGGCATCGCGGCTTTCGGTCTCATCGTCGGCCCGCGCTTCCTCTCCTCCTTCAACCTGTCGCTGATCATCCAGCAGGTGACGATCATCGGCGTGATCGGCGTCGCCCAGACGCTAATCGTGATCACCGCCGGCATCGATCTGTCGGTGGGCGCTATCATGGTGCTGTGCTCGGTGATCATGGGCAAGCTTGCGGTGACGGCTGGCCTGCCCGCCCCGCTCGCGCTCCTGATCGGCATCGCGGCCGGTGGAGGCTGCGGCGCGGTCAACGGCGTCCTGGTGACGCGGCTCAAGCTGCCGCCCTTCATTGTGACGCTCGGCACCTGGTCGATCTTTTTCGCGCTCAATCTCTGGTATTCCGCCTCCGAGACCATCCGCTCGCAGGACGTGGCGAAAGCCGCGCCGTTCCTGCAGGCCCTGGGAACGCCGGTCGACATTCTTGGTGCCCGCTTCACCTACGGCTCGTTCTTCATGCTGGCCCTGGTCGGACTGATCTGGTTCGTGCTCAACCGCACCGCGTTCGGCCGCCATCTCTACGCAGTCGGCGACGATCCTGATGCGGCGCGGCTCGCCGGCATCCGCACCGGGCGCGTCCTGTTTACGGTCTATGTGGTGGCGGGCGTGATCTGCGCGCTCGGCGCCTGGACCCTGATCGGACGGATCGGCTCGATCAGTCCCCAGGCCGGCCAGACCGCCAATCTCGACAGCATCACGGCAGTCGTGGTCGGCGGCGCGAGCCTGTTCGGTGGACGCGGCTCGATCGTCGGCACGCTGGTCGGCGCCCTGATCGTCGGCGTTTTCCGCAACGGGCTCGCGCTCTCCGGCGTCGACGTGCTGTGGCAGGAATTTACTGTGGGCTGGCTGATCATCGTCGCGGTCGCGCTCGATCAATGGATCCGGAAGGTTTCGGCATGAGCAACGACGGCCAAACGCCCGAGTTCACGTCCAACTCCACGCCGATCCTGCAGGCGCGCGGCCTCGTCAAGCGCTACGGCCGGGTCGTCGCGCTCGACCGCGCCGACTTCGATCTGCTGCCGGGCGAAATTCTCGCCGTGATCGGCGACAACGGCGCCGGCAAGTCCTCGCTGATCCGCGCCCTTTCCGGCGCGCTGACGCCGGATGCGGGCGAAATCAGGCTGCACGGCCACCCGGTGACGTTCCGCTCACCACTCGATGCGCGGGCCGCCGGCATCGAGACCGTGTATCAGACGCTCGCGCTGTCGCCGAGCCTGTCCATTGCCGACAACATGTTCCTCGGGCGCGAACTGCGCCGCGCCGGCCCGCTTGGCTCCGTCTGCCGGATGCTGGATCGCAAAGCCATGCAGCGCATTGCGCGTGAGAAGCTGACCGAGCTCGGCCTGCTGACGGTGCAGAACATCAATCAGCGCGTCGAAACCCTGTCGGGCGGCCAGCGGCAGGGTGTGGCGGTGGCGCGGGCAGCCGCTTTCGGCTCGCGCGTGGTGATCATGGACGAGCCGACCGCAGCGCTCGGCGTCAAGGAATCGCGCCGCGTGCTCGAACTCATTCTTGACGTGCGCCGGCGCGGCGTGTCGATCGTGCTGATCAGCCACAACATGCCGCAAATCTTCGAGATCGCCGACCGGATTCATATCCATCGGCTCGGGCGGCGGCTGACCGTGATCGACCCGAAATCCTATACCATGTCGGACGCAGTCTCCTTCATGACCGGCGCACGGTTGCCGGTCGAGATCGCCGCGTGAGACTGCCGGCGCTGAATTGGGTTGAGCTCGTAGTGTGGATGCATCGTGTCGACGGCACTTTGCACATTGTAGCCGACAATTCCGCTGCCCTGTTGCGCCGCAACAACGATTCCATGACCAGGCAGTGATTGAATTGACCCTGGCTTTGGGGTTCACTTGGTACCCATTGTTCGTCGCGGTCGGACACGATGCATGCCATGACTCAAGCCAGATCGGCATTCGGAACGAGCGAAACGCACGGCATTCTGCAACAATTCGGCGCGAGGGTCGGCGCATCGAGCGAAGGGCTCGGCTGGACGTCCGCATTTGCCTCAACGCAGCGCGAGCAGCCGTTCGAGGGGCGCTTTCACGCGCTGTCCGACTGCCTCATGGTCCTGCATCGAGGCGGCCCGGTTGACGTTGCCTTCAAGACGGGCGGGCGGTCAGTTTCCCGACATATTCCCAAAGGCGGCATTTTCTTCCTGCCCGCGGGTCACGAATGCAACGTGCATTTGCGCGGTCCGCTCGACACGACCCATATTTATCTGCGCGCGCACCTGTTCGAAGCCGAAAGCGGCCCGCCGGCCGCCGTGGCCGGCCTTGCGCCGATCTTTGGCGAGCGCGATTCCGTGCTGGAGCATCTGGCCGGCGCGGTCGGCGAGATCGTCGGGGAATCCGTGCCGTCGCTGTCGGTCGATCCGATCGCCCAGGCGCTGGCCAACCGTTTCATCGACATCAATTTCAAACGGCCGTCCGTAGAGCCAGCCCGCCGCGACTACCGGCTCACGGCACGTCAGCTTCGCCGCATTCGCGAATTCATCGATCAGAACATCGATTCCGATATCAGGCTCAATGCGATGGCCGGCGCTTGCGGCCTCAGCCCGGATTATTTCTTGCGGATGTTCAAGAGCACCGTCGGCGTATCGCCTTATCAATATCTCCTGAACCTCCGCGTCGAGCGGGCCAAGATATTGCTGTCGGACGAGACCTGCAGCCTTGCGGAGATCGCGTTGCGTTGCGGATTCTCCCATCAGGAGCACTTGAGCCGGATGTTCCGGCGCTTTACCGGCGTCGCCCCGGGCCGCTACCGGCGCGGCGCCAACTAGAATCCCGTCGCCATTTTTTTCGATTTTGTGCAGAATCTTGCGCATTTCGTGCAGGCCGTGGGCCAGCGCAGCGACTAGCCTTTCCCGAAAATAACGGTGGACCACCTCGAACGGTCCCACGACGGGGAGAGGAACTCTTGAGCCTTCCGGCCAACAAACCGATCGAGCGCGATGGCACGCCGAATTCGACGGCGCCACAAGCCGCGTTTACGTACGAGGCTCTGCCCTACCGGGTGGTCTTCGGTGAAGGCACTCTGGCGCGCGCCGCCGACGAGGCTGACCGGCTCGGCATCAAACGGGCGCTGGTCCTGACGACGGCGCAGCAGCATGCCGACGGAAGCAAGCTCGGCCGTGTTCTGGGCCATCGGCTCGGGGCGGAATTTCCCGAAGCGATCATGCATACGCCCGTTGCCGTGACCGAACGCGCGATGCATGTGATCGAGGCCAAGGACATCGACGGTCTCATAGCGCTCGGCGGCGGATCGGCGATCGGGCTTGCCAAGGCGCTGTCGCTGCGCAGCGGGCTTCCTCAGCTTGTTCTGCCCACCACTTACGCCGGATCGGAAATGACGCCGATCCTGGGCGAAACCCGAGATGGCATCAAGACCACGCAGCGGTCGCATGACGTCCTGCCCGACACCGTGATCTACGATGTCGATCTGACGATCAGCCTGCCCGCCGCGATCTCGGCGACGAGCGGACTGAATGCCATGGCGCACGCCGTCGAGGCGCTGTACGCGCCGGAAGCCAACCCGATCGTCTCGTTGATGGCGGAGGAAGGCATCGCGGCACTCGGCCGGGCATTGCCCCGCATCGTCGCGTCGCCGTCCGACCGCGACGCGCGGCGTGACGCGCTGCTCGGCGCCTGGTTGTGCGGAACGTGTCTCGGCGCGGTCAGCATGTCGTTGCATCACAAGCTCTGCCACGTCCTCGGCGGCTCGTTCGATCTGCCGCATGCAGAAACCCATGCGATCGTGCTGCCGCACGTCGTCGCTTACAATGCGCAAGCCGCGCCGCAGGCCATGCACCGGATCGCGCGGGCGCTCGAAGCACCGGACGCAGCGCTCGGGCTGTCCGCCCTACAGCGCCGGCTGAACATTCCAGTCGCGCTCGCGGACATCGGCATGCCGGAAGACGGCATCGATCTCGCTGCCGAGCTCGCGACACGCAACGCCTATGCCAACCCGCGCAGCCTCGACCGCGCCGCGCTTCGTGAGCTGCTGGCCCGCGCCTGGCGCGGCGAAGCCCCCTTGCCCTGATTTGCGGTTTCAACATTCGGTAGGAGACCTGAAATGTCGCAGTTCAACGATCGCACTCTCACCGAACAGGTGCTGGAGAGCTTTGCAAACACGCCGGGTCCACGCCGGAAGGCGCTGATCACCGAACTCGTGCGCTCTTTGCACGAGTTCGTTCGCAAGACGAATTTGACATTCGAGGAATGGGATTTCGCGATCGATTTCCTCACCCGCACCGGACAGAAGTGTACCGCCACGCGCCAGGAATTCATCTTGTTGTCGGACGTGCTCGGCGTCTCCATGCTGGTCGATGCGGTCAACCACCACTCGCGTGACGACACGACCGAGACGACGGTGCTGGGCCCGTTCTATGTCGGCGAGCACAAGCCGACGCCGCATGGCACCGACATCTCGGTCGGGATTCCGGGCAAGCCGATGTTCGTCAACGCGCGCGTGACAAGCCTCAACGAGCCGCTGGCCAGCGTGCCGGTCGACGTTTGGCACGCCGACGACGAGGGATTCTACGATTCCCAGAAGCCGTCCTATGAGACGCAGGGCGCCTCGCTCAGGGCCCGCTTCATCACCGACTCCGACGGCCGGTTCTCGTTCCGCACCATCCTGCCCTGCAGCTATCCGATCCCGACCGATGGTCCCGTCGGCCAGCTGCTCGCGGCGACCAACCGCCATCCGATGCGGCCGGCCCATGTGCATTTTCTCGTCAACGCTCCCGGATTCGAGCCGTTGATCACTCACGTGTTTGTCGAGGGCGACGCGTATCTGAACTCCGACGCCGTGTTCGGCGTCAAGGACGCACTCGTGTCCAAGGTCGAACGTCACGACGATCCGATCATGCCGGACGGGAGCCGCGCGTCCGGGCCCTGGTACGTGATGAGCTACGAGTTTCGCGTGAGGCCGGGCGCCGGCCACGTACCGCAGCCGCTGATGGCGGCGGCCGCCGAATGAACCGATCCGCAATCTTGTAGATCCCTGGAGGAAACCATGGTTGCCCAGCTTGAAACGGATGTCCTGGTGGTGGGAAGCGGCCCTGCGGGCGCGACCTCCGCCGCACTGCTCGGCCTTTACGGCGTGCGCCACATGCTGATCACGAAATATGGCTGGCTGGCCGACACCCCCCGCGCGCACATCACCAACCAGCGAGCCATGGAGGTGCTGCGCGACCTCGATCTCGAAGACGCCGCGGTCGCGCAGGCGACCCCGCAGCAGCTGATGGCGAACAACGTGTTCTGCGAAAGCATCGCGGGCGAAGAGCTGGGACGGCTGTATTCGTGGGGCAATCACCCCGCACGCAAGGCCGACTACGAGCTCGCCAGTCCGACGAGCATTTGCGACCTGCCGCAAAATCTGCTCGAGCCGATCCTGATCGAAGCCGCCGGGCGCCGCGGCACCATGCTGCGCTTCAACACGGAATTCTTGGATCTCGAGCAGGACGATGACGGCGTCACCGCCATCGTCAAAGACCGCATCTCAGGCGAGATTTATCGCATCCGCGCCAAGTACCTGATCGGCGCCGACGGCGGGCGCAGCCGCGTCGCCGAGGTGATCGGACTGCCGATGGAGGGCCAGATGGGCCGTGCCGGCAGCATGAACATCATCGTCGACGCCGACCTGACCAAATATGTCGCCCACCGTCCGAGCGTCCTCTACTGGGTTCTGCAGCCGGGCGCGCAGATCGGCGGCATCGGCGCCGGCCTCGTCCGGATGGTCCGGCCCTGGAACGAATGGCTGATCATCTGGGGCTACGACATCGAGCAAGGAGAGCGCAAGCTCTCCGATGACGAGGCCGTGTCAATCGTGCGCAATCTGGTCGGCGACGAGACGTTGGAGGTCAAGGTCCGTTCGACCTCGACCTGGACGGTGAACGAGATGTACGCCGGACGCTATTCGTCGGGCCGCGTGTTCTGCATGGGCGACGCGGTGCACCGGCACCCGCCGACCAACGGGCTCGGCTCCAATACGTCGATCCAGGATGCCTACAATCTCTGCTGGAAGCTGAAATACGTGCTCGAAGGCAAGGCCTCGCCGTCGCTGCTCGACAGCTATTCGACGGAGCGGCAGCCGATCGGTAGGCAGATCGTCACCCGCGCCAACAAGAGCATTTCGGATTTTCCGCCGATCTTCGAGGCGGTAGGACTGCTGTCGTCATCCGATCCGGCGGAAGCGCTAAAGAATATCGAGGCCCGCAAGGCCGCAACTCCCGAGGGTAAGGCGCGACGCAGGAAGCTCTATGAGGCGATCGCAAACAAGAGCTACGAGTTCAACTGCCACGGCGTCGAACTGAACCAGCGCTACGCCTCCTCCGCCGTGGTTTCCGACGGCACAACGGAGCCTGCGTTCGGCCGCGACCGCGAACTCTACTACCAGGCAACGACCTGGCCCGGCGCGCATCTGCCCCATGTCTGGGTCGAGCATCGCGGCGTTCGCAAGTCGACGCTCGATCTCGCCGGCAAAGGTCGCTTCACTTTGCTAACCGGGCTCGGCGGCGACGCCTGGAAGACGGCTGCCGCCGCCGTCGAAGCGGAATATGGCGTCGCCTTCTCCGTCGTCACCATCGGCCCCGCCGGATGCGATGCGCTCGACATCTACGCGGACTGGTACTTTCAGAGCGAAGTCGAGGAAGACGGCTGCGTATTGGTTCGTCCCGACAATTTCATCGCCTGGCGCGCCAGGAATGTCGCCGCCGACGCGTCCTCGACGCTCGTCGAGGTGTTCGGCCGGCTGCTCGGCCGCACGCCCCTGTCCACGCGCGAGGGCGTCGCCGCGGCAGCCGAGTAAAGGGCGTCGTCCAGCCAACAACCAAACGGAGGGAAAAATGAAGCCGACACTTGGAAGGTTCAATCGCCGTCAGGTTCTGCGGGGCACCGCCGGCGCAATCGCCGGACTTGGGGCGGCGTCGCTGTTCAGCCCGGCGGTATTCGCCGCGAAAACCATCAAAATCGGCTATGTGTCGCCGAAGAGCGGCCCGCTCGCCGCGTTTGCCGAAGCCGACGATTTCATTCTCGGCCAGTTCAGATCGACGGTTAAAAACGGTCTCAAGCTCGGATCGGAGACGTACCAGATCGAGGTGATCGAAAAGGACAGCCAATCCAATCCGAACCGTGCCGCCGAAGTCGCCAAGGAACTGATCACCCGCGACAACGTCGGTCTCATCCTGGTCGGCGCGACGCCGGAGACCAACAATCCGGTGGCGACCCAGTGCGAACTGGAGCAGATTCCCTGCATCTCGTCGGTGGCGCCATGGCAGACGAATTTCATCGCGCGCCAAGCCAACCCCGCCGATCCCAAAAGCTGGAAACCGTTCGAAAGCACGTTCCATTATTTCTGGGGCCTGGAGGACGTCATAGGCGTGTTCACCGGCATGTGGAGCCAGGTAGCGAGCAACAAGTCTGTCGGCGCGCTGTTTCCCAACGATGGGGACGGCAACGCTTGGGGCGACAAGGTCGTTGGCTTCCCGCCGGTCTTGAGCCAGAACGGATACAAGCTCACCGATACCGGCCGCTTCCAGAACCTCACGGACGACTTCAGCGCACAGATCGCCGCCTTCCGCAGTGCCGATGCGGAGATCGTCACTGGTGTGGTGATCCCGCCCGACTTCACGACGTTCTGGAATCAGGCACAGCAGAAGGGATACAGGCCGAAACTGGTATCGGTGGCGAAGGCGCTGCTGTTTCCGACCACGGTGCAGGCGCTGGGCAAGAACGGCCACAACATCTCCACCGAAGTCTGGTGGACGCCGAGCCATCCATACAAATCGAGCCTGACCGGAATCTCCGCCGCTGATCTCGCCAAAGGCTACGAGCACGCCTCCGGAAAGCAATGGACGCAGCCAATCGGTTTCGTGCACTCGCTGTTCGAGGTCGCAATCGATGCGCTGAAGCGGTCGGGCGACCCAGCCGACGGCGCGGCCGTCGCGAAAGCCATTGGTGCGACGAAACTCGACACCATCGTCGGCCCAATTGCGTTCGGCTCGGACAAGGTGCCGCCGTTCGCCGCGAAGAACATCGCGAAAACGCCCCTGGTCGGCGGGCAGTGGCGGCTCAATGGCGACAGGTACGAGATGGTAATTACGGAGAACGGACGGGCGCCTCAGATTCCACTTGGCGGCCAGATGCAGGCGCTGAGCTAGGATCGGTCGAAGAGCATGGCCCGGACCAAACCCGATGATGGCGGACCGCAAGCATGCTTGAGCTAAAGGGCATCTCCAAAGCGTTCGGTGCGATCGTCGTCGCCAGCGACATCGATCTCACCTTGTCGCGTGGCGAGGCCCTCGGCGTGATCGGGCCGAACGGTGCCGGGAAATCGACCCTGTTCAACCTGGTCACCGGCATGCTGCGGCCTGACCGGGGTCGTATCATCCTGGAGGGTAAGGACATCACGCGGATGCCGCCGGAGGCGCGTTGTCGTGCCGGCCTCGGACGCTCGTTCCAGATCCCCCTCCCGTTTACACATCTCACGGTATTCGAAAATCTCTCCGTCGCCGCGCTGTTCGGCGCGCAGGTGTCCGAGGTGGCGGCGGTTCAGCTCTGCGGCGAAATTCTGTCGCTCACCGGGCTCGAGACAAAGGCAAACGTCCTTGCCGGCAGCCTGCCGCTCCTCGACCGCAAGCGGTTGGAATTGGCGCGGGCGCTCGCGACCCGTCCGCGCATCCTGCTGCTCGACGAAATCGCCGGCGGCCTGACGGATGCGGAATGTCATCTGCTCGTGGAGACCATCCGGGACATCCGAAAGGGCGGCGTCGCCATCATCTGGATCGAGCACGTCGTCCACGCGCTGCTCGCGGTGGTGGATCGGTTGATCGCGCTCGATTTCGGGAGGATCGCGATGCAAGGCGCGCCAACCGACGTGATGCGCTCGAAGGAGGTACAGGCGATCTACATGGGGGTGCCCGCATGACGACCCTGCTCAGGACATCCGCGCTCGATGCATTCTACGGAGACTTCCAAGCGCTGTTCGGCGTGGATTTCGAAATCGCGCGCGGCGAGATCGTCGCCGTGATCGGCGCCAACGGAGCGGGCAAATCGACCTTGCTGAAATCCATCGCCGGGTTGATCGTCAACCGACACGACGCGTTGAGATGGGGCGACGACGCGATCGGCGATCGTCCCGCCGCCGAAGTGGTGAGGCTCGGCATCGCGCTGGTTCCGGAGGGGCGGCAACTATTTCCGTCGCTGACGGTGGAGGAGAATCTTCTGGTCGGCGCCTACAGCGGTTTGCGATCGGCGCCATGGGATTTGAGGTCAGTCTACGAAGCGTTTCCGGTCCTGCGCGAGCGCCGCGATAGCCGCGTGACGGTGCTGTCCGGCGGACAGCAGCAGATGGTCGCGATCGGTCGCGCGCTGATGTCCAATCCGGCGCTCTTATTGTGCGATGAGATCAGCCTCGGGCTCGCACCGATCGTGGTCGAGGATATCTACCGCATGCTGGCGCGCATCCGCGACGGCGGCACCGCGGTGGTCGTCGTCGAGCAGGACATCATGCGCGCGCTCAAAAGCGCGGATCGCTTCTATTGCCTGCAGGAGGGACGAATCCGGCTATCGGGGACGTCGTCGGAGGCCGACCGCGACACGATCACCGCCGCGTATTTTGGAACCTGACCCGTTGGGAGCTTGATCATGGACTGGCTCGACGTTGCGGCGCAGGGAATTCTGCTCGGTGGAGTCTACGGGCTGTTCGCGCTGGGGCTTTCGTTGGTTTTCGGCATCATGCGGCTCGTCAATCTTGCGCACGGCGATCTGATCGTGCTCGCAGCCTATCTTGTACTGTTCACGTCCGGCATGGCCGGCCTGCCGCTCGGCGCCGCAACACTGCTTGCCGTCGCCGCAATGTTCGTTCTCGGTTATTTGCTGCAACGTTTCGTTCTCGATCGCGTCCTCGGCGACGACATCATGCCACCGCTGCTGGTGACGTTCGGCCTGTCGGTGATCGTGCAGAACGCGCTGCTCTTGACGTTCGGTGCCGACAGCCGGCGGCTTCAGGCCGGCGCGTTCGAAACCGCGTCGGTATCGCTCGCACCGACTCTGACGGTCGGCCTTGCGCCGCTGACCACGCTCCTCGCCGCCGTGATCGCGATCGCGCTGCTGCAACTCCTGTTCTACAGAACCTCGATCGGGCGGGCGTTCCGCGCCACCGCCGACAATCCCGAGATCGCTCAGCTGATGGGAATCAATCAACGGCGGATCTATGCGGTCGCGGTGGGCATTTCGCTCGCGGTATCGGTCGTCGCCGCGGTTTCGCTGGGCATCCGCGCTAATTTCGATCCCTCGATCGGTCCCGCCCGCCTGCTCTACGCCTTCGAGGCCGTGATCATCGGCGGGCTGGGAAGCCTGTGGGGCACACTCGCGGGCGGCATCGTTGTCGGCATCGCGCAGACGATCGGCGCGCGGATCAATCCGGAGTGGCAGATTCTTGCCGGTCACCTCGCCTTTCTCGCCGTGCTGATGATAAGGCCGCGCGGCCTGTTCCCGGGAGCTGGCCATGATGCTAGATAGACCACAGCATCTGTCGCTCGTTGCCGACCCCGCACGCGCGCTGACGAATCCCGTCTGGCGCGCAACCTCCGAGACGCGGCTCTCGCGGATAGCACGCATCGTCGGCCTTGCGGCGGTTGCGGGCCTGATCCTGCTCCCGGCCATCGCGCCGCGGACGCTGCTGCAGGATCTGTTTTTCGTATTCACCATCCTGACGCTGGCGCAATTGTGGAACGTGCTGGCGGGATGGGGCGGTCTGGTGTCGGTCGGACAGCAGGCGTTCGTCGGGCTTGGCGCTTACGTTCTGTTCGCCGCAATCGGCCTTGGCAGTCTCGATCCGGTCTCTTCCATCGCGATCGCAGCAGTGGCCACGGCGGTCATCGCGGCGCTGATCGGCCCGCTACTGTTCCGGCTCGAAGGCCCGTATTTCGCGATAGGCAGCTGGGTCGCGGCCGAATCCCTGCGGCTTGTCTGCGCACAATTCAAATCGCTCGGCGGCGGCACCGGCATGTCGCTTCAGAGTTCGGCCTATTCCAGCCTGCCCGGCCTCAAAAGCACGCAGAACCTGTTCGGCGTGCGCCCCGCGATCGCGCGCGATATCGTGTTGTACTGGATCGCGCTCGCAATCGCGGTCGTCGTTATGCTGGCGATCTATCGGTTCGTGAAATCGCGTCATGGACTTGCGCTCGCGGCGAGTCGCGACAACGACCGCGCCGCCCGCAGCGTCGGCGTCCGCACCGACCGGATCCGCTTTGCATTGTGGGTTGCCGTGGCCGGTATGACCGGAGCGATCGGCGCGCTGGCGTATCTACAAAAGGCCCGGATTTCCCCCGACGCCGCCTTTAGCGTGACCGACTGGACGGCGTATGTGCTATTCGTCGTCATCATTGGTGGGGTGAGGACGATCGAAGGGCCGGTTGTCGGCGTGATGATCCTGTGGGGCCTGATCTTCTACCTGTCTCAGTATGGCAGTCTATATCTGCTTGTTCTTGGCGTGATCGCGATCCTGGTCATGCTGTTCATGCCAATGGGCATCTGGGGCGCGGCTTCGCACCGATGGAACGTACAGTTATTTCCAACCCAGCGCCGATTGTTCCGCGACGCCTCTCTTTGATTTGATGAGTGCGGGAATGTTCGCGCTGAGCCTCCAGACGACAGCTCTGTCACCGTGCTTGCGAGAAACTGCGCCGCTGCGAACACGCGCGATCTTGGACGAAAACTCGATAGCGTCAACGAAGCGACGGACTGGCGCCAGGCCTTCGCTCGCGAAGCGAGCAAGGCTGCCACGCCGAAGCCGTGGCGGGATGTCCGAGCGACCGAGAGTGCGCCAATGCTAGGTCAAGCCTTGCATGGACATATCATACGCGTGGATCGTTGCCTTGGCCCGCGCTGCAACTTCGGCCACCGTCATTCCTGGTTTGTAAAGGCTGGTGCCGAGGCCGAACGCATAAATTCCAGTCCTTGTGTATTCCACGAAATTTTTGTCGGAGATTCCGCCCACGGCGGCGATCATCAAGTCTGCGGGAAGAACGGCGCGAATGGCAGAAATTCCCGATGCCCCAAGGACACTCGCCGGAAAGAACTTTAGGCCGGAGGCCCCCGCCTTCGCCGCAAGCAACGCCTCCGTTGCCGTAAAGACGCCGGGCATCGTGACCATACCTCGTTCCCGGGCACTGGCAATGACTTCCGGATCGACGTTCGGCGTCACCATGAGCCGCCCCCCAACGTCGTGGAGCCGCTCGACAGCCTGTGGCGTCAAGACTGTGCCGGCGCCGATCAAGACTTCGCTCGAAGCCTTTTTGACCGCGATCTCGATGGAACGGAACGGATCTGGCGAGTTGAGCGGGATCTCTATCGCAGTCATGCCACTTTCGATCAGCACACCGACGACGCCCTCCGCCTCCTCAGGCTTCAGGCCTCGCAGAATCGCGATCAGCGGGCGCTTCATCGCAGGAAAAGCGACAGGGTTCATTCCTCTGATCCTTCTACAATGTCCAAATAGCCTCGGCGGCCATGGAAAGACCGCGACGGACCGCTTCTTCGGCATCGATTGACTGCACAGCAACCGAAAAGGTCTCAAAAGCCAACCGATACAGCACGGCAAGCCTGCCTGACGCAACCAACGTGATGCCACTCCTCGGTTGATCTCCGGCCAGCCCCGCCGCCAGTTCTAGTCCAATCAAGGTTCCCGATATTTTCTCGCGGGCCGAGGAAGCACTGCTACCATATAGAAGTTGGCTCGATCGCACTCGGAACAGCAGGTTGGCCGCGAGCGCAGGGGTCTCAAAGGCTGCGATGACGGCCGATTTGAATGCTTCGGTATCCTCTTCGTTCGCGCCGACCACCGCATGCGACAATATCGTTTCGCGCGATACGACGCTGAAGAGTTCTCCAGTCATGAACGTTGCGAAGCGTTCGACCGTGCCACCACTCACCCTGGCCCACTTCGAATGGGTACCCGGGATGCAGACGACCGCTTCACCCGCCGCATCTGCACCCAGGGCGCCGAGCAATTGGGTTTCTTCGCCCCGCATCACATCCGGAGCTCTGGGGTCTCGCTGCGCGATCCCCGGAAGTATCCGAATGTCACGAGACTGTCCCGGAACTGGGACGGCACGCTGCAGGATGAGCGCGAGATGCGCCGGCGTGTCGATATATCCAGCCTCAACCCACCCCTGGCGGGCACCCGCCATGCCGCAGATCACAACCGGCAAGTCGTTCGCGGCGCCAACGGCATCGAGATGCGATTGCAGCACGGCCGCGAAGCCAAGCTTAGCTGCCGCCATCATGCCTTCCGGGCTGCGTCGTTCCGCCA
>DATBYN010000566.1:0-8416 GCA_036513695.1 Bradyrhizobium sp.
CGCCGGCCGGGTGCCCGTGATTGTGACGACGACCCATTTCAGCTCATCGATCTGCGCTGCGCGCAGCCGTCAGGCTCAAAAGGCCGGCGCCGCCATGGTGATGATCATGCCGCCCTATCACGGTGCGACCTTCCGTGTGTCGGAAAAAGGCATTTTCGATTTCTATCGCATTGTCTCCGACGCCATCGACGTCCCGATCATGATTCAGGATGCTCCGGTCGCCGGAACGCCGCTCTCCGTCGATCTGCTGGCCCGGATGGCGAGGGACATCCCGCACATCAGCTATTTCAAGATCGAGGTGCCGATGGCGGCGGCCAAACTCCGCGATCTCATCGCCGCGGGCGGCGACAGCATCGAGGGGCCCTGGGACGGCGAAGAGGCCATCACCCTGATGGCAGATCTCGATGCAGGGGCGACGGGTGCCATGACCGGTGGCGGTTATCCTGACGGCATCCGGCAGATCGTGGATCCCTATCTCGCCGGGCGGAGGGAGGAGGCGGCGGCGGCTTATGCGCGCTGGCTGCCGCTGATCAACTACGAGAACCGGCAATGCGGACTGCAGGCCTGCAAGATCCTGATGAAGGAGGGCGGCGTGATCGGCTCCGACGCGGTTCGCCACCCCCTGCAAAAGGTTCACCCGGCGGCCCGTGCCGGTCTGATCGAGATCGCCCGTTCGCTCGACCCCGTCGTGCTGCGCTGGGGCCATTAGTACGCCGAGGATTGCTCTCTTAAGGAAAGCACCGATCTGCGGCGAAGCCGAGCTCGGCGACCCCTGCGGGTTGACGCAGATCGGGTCATATCCCTGCGACAATGTCATAGCACGAATGGTTGCAATCGCCGCCGCGCTTTCGTCTAATGTTGCCAACGTATCCGTGGAGCGGGGGGCTCGCCCGCCCATTGAAGCGGCAATCCGCACAGATTGGAGGCAATTTTGACTCGTGTTCTCCGCGCCGCCGCCGCTCGCCTCTGGTTGTCAGTTGGGGTTGCCGTGCTTGTCGCTTTTGCCGCTGCGCCGGCCGCCGAATTGCCTGATACGATCAAGCAGGCGGGCGCATTGCGACTGACGGTCAATTCGACGTACGCTCCCATGGAGTATCGCGATCCGGCGACGGACCAACTGGTTGGCCTCGACATCGACCTCGCGAACGAGATCGCGAAACGAATGGGCGTGAAGATCATCTGGAGCGAAACGCCATTCGCCGAACTGATTCCGTCGTTGCAGACCAAGCGCGCCGATTTCATCATCAGCGGCATTTCGGACCGCGCCTCGCGGCGCGAGACGGCCGATTTCGTCGACTATCTGGCGACAGGTCCGCAGTTCTTCGTTTTGACCGAGAATGCGGCGAAGTCGGCGATCGATCTCTGCGGCAAGAAGGTCGGAACGACGCGCAGCACCAGCTTCCCGATCGAGATCGAGAAATGGAGCAAGCAGAACTGCGAATCCGGCGGCAAGCCCGCCGTGCAATATGTTCCGGGCGAGAACAGCATCGACGTCCGCAACCAGCTCAAGCAGGGCCGCATCGACGCCGCGGTGCAAGGCAGCGAGACGTTGCCCTACGCCCAGCAGCAGGAGGTTGGGAAATATCGCGTCATCGGAGAGCCGCTCTCCACCGGCTATCAAGGCATCATGTTCCGCAAGGACGACGCGGCGCTCCGCGAGCTTGTGACGCAACACCTCGCCGCGATGATCGCTGACGGCTCCTACAAGACCATTCTCGACAAATACGGATTGGGTGCCAACGCCGTTCCCCAACCGATGATGAACGCGGCCACGCAATGAGAGCGGCGGACGCGCTTGCAGAAGGCTTCCCCGATATTTCGGGGATGACGGTCGCGCGTCAGACTCATTGGCGGCGATGGCTTGGTGCGGCCGCGATTCTCGTCGTACTGGCCGCGATCGGGCGCGCCTTCGCGAGCGGACAGATCGAGTGGGCCTATGTCGGCCGCTTCCTGACCGTGAAGGTGATCCTCGAAGGCATCGTCAACACCATGGTGATGGCGGTGCTGGCGATGGCGCTCGGCATCGTTTTGGGCGTCGTCGTCGCGATCATGCGGCTCTCGCCCAATCCGGTGCTGAAGTCGGTCGCCGCCGGCTATACCTGGCTGTTCCGCGGCACGCCGCTGATCCTGCAACTCTTGTTGTGGTTCAACCTCGCGCTGGTGTTCCCGACCATCGGCATTCCGGGCCTTTGGTCGGTCCGGGCGGTCGACGTCATGACGCCCTTTCTTTCAGCCCTTCTCGGCCTTGGCATCAATCAGGGCGCCTATACGTCGGAAGTGATGCGGGCCGGCATGCTGTCAGTCGACGCCGGACAATATGAGGCCGCGCAGGCGATCGGCATGGGACGGCTGCACGCGCTGCGCCGGATCATCCTGCCTCAGGCCATGAGAGTGGTGATTCCTCCGCTCGGCAATGAATTCATCGGCATGGTGAAGGCCACGTCGCTCGCAAGCGTTATCCAGTATCCGGAGGTGCTGCACAACGCCGAGAATATCTATTACGCGAATTCGCGCGTGATCGAGCTCCTGATCGTCGCCGGCTTCTGGTATCTGCTCGTCGTCTCGATTTTGACGCCTTTGCAGATGCTGCTCGAGCGGCGCTTCGCCCGCGGCGCATTGCAGATCGCCAGATGACCCGCCCCCTCGTCGCGATCCGTTCCGTCAGCAAGAACTTCGGGGAATTTCAAGCCCTGAAGCAGGTCTCGCTGGACGTCTGGTCGGGCGAGGTGCTTTGCCTGATCGGGGCGTCGGGATCGGGCAAGACGACGCTCCTGCGTTGCATCAATCAGCTGACCTCGGTCGACAGCGGCGGCATCTGGCTGGATGGCGAGTTGCTGGGCCTGCGCGAAGAGGGCGAACGATTGCATCGCCTGACCCCGCAGCAAATCGCGCGGCAGCGCTTGAAGACCGGCATGGTATTTCAGCGATTCAATCTCTTTCCTCACAAGACGGCGCTGGAAAATATCACCGAAGGTCCGGTGCAGGTCCAGGGCCGCAAGCGGGAAGATGCGCGGGCGGAAGCGATGGAGCTGTTGCGACGCGTTGGTCTTGCGGCGAAAGCCGATGCTTATCCCGCACAGCTCTCGGGTGGGCAGCAGCAACGGGTGGCGATCGCTCGCGCGCTCGCGATGAAGCCGATGCTGATGCTATTCGACGAGCCGACGAGTGCGCTCGATCCGGAACTGGTTGGCGAAGTGCTCTCGGTGATGAAGGAGCTTGCGCGCAGCGGCATGACGATGATGGTGGTGACGCACGAACTCGGATTTGCGCGCGAGGTCGCGGATAAGGTGGTCTATATGGATCATGGCGCAATCGTGGAATCCGGGCCCGCGGCCGACGTTCTCGGCGCTCCCCGCGAAGCGCGCACGCAGTCCTTTCTCGCCGCGGTGATCTGATGAGGCTATTTTCATGATAAGACTTTTTCTTGCCGCCGCGCTCAGTTGCGTCGCCACCGCTACGGCCATGGCGGTCGAACTGCCTCCGGAAATCCTAAAGCAGGGCAGCATCAGGGTTGCCATCGTGCCGAACTATCCGCCCATGGAATTCCGCGATCCGGCTACCAACACGCTGACCGGTTTCGATGTCGAGCTTGGCGAAGCGCTCGCCCGCAAGCTCGGCGTCAAGATCATCTGGCAGGAAACAAGCTTCGACCAGATGATGCCTGCGATTGCGACCGGGAGGGTGGATGCGATCCTGTCCGGAATGACGGACCTGGCGAGCCGGCAGGACACCGCGACCTTTGTCGACTACCTTCGTAACGGGCCTCGATTCTTCACCCAGCAATCTCGCGCAGCGGAGTTCAAGGACATGACGGCCGTTTGTGGGAAGAGGGTCGGCGCCAGCCGGCGCACGTCCTTTCCGAAACACATCGCCGCCTGGAGCGACGCTCATTGTGGCGGCGATGCGATTCAGTTCGTCGGCACGGAAGGATCGGCCGATGCAAGAACACAGCTCAAGCAAGGGCGGCTCGACGCAGCCGTCCAGGGCGGCGAGACGCTTCCCTACATGATGGAGCTCGAACCGGGCGCCTATATCCCGATCGGCGACGTTTTCGACGTGCAATTCACCGGGCTTGCTTTGAGCGTCAAGGAGAAGGCGCTCCAGCAGGCGGTCGTGGAGGCCTTGGATGCGTTGATCGCGGATGGCTCCTACCGCGCTTTGCTTGCGAAGTGGAAATTAACCGACTACGGCGTGGAAAAGGCGACAATCAATGCAGGACAGTAAAGCGCTCGCGAGCATTCCGCTCCTTCCCGCGAACACGGCGCCGGCGGCCCCGGAGTATCCCTGGCCCAAGCCCTATACCTCCGCGATGTTCCTCTCGTTCGACGTGGATGCGGAGAGCGCCTGGACCAGCAAGGACGCGGAGCACGCGAAGCGCCTGATCACGATGAGCTATGGCGGCTATGAAGCGCGTGTCGGTACGCCAAAACTGCTGGAGCTGCTTGATCAACTTGACCTCAAGGCGACGTTCTTCGTCACCGGCTGGTCGGTGGATGCGCATCCGGCGATGGCGGAGTCCATTCTCAAGGCAGGCCACGAGATCGGCCACCACGGTTACCACCATCTGCTGCCGGATCCGGGCGACCCCTGGATCGAGGAGGAGCTGGAGCGGGGTTTTGAGGCGCTGAAGCGTCGGCTTGGCGTCAAGCCGATCGGCTATCGCGCGCCTTACGGCGAATTCACCGAGGAACTGCGCGTCGCGTTGGTGCGCCACGGCATCGTCTACACCTCGTCATTTCGGGACGATGTGCGGCCTTACCGGCATCGCCTTGCAGATGGCAGGCCGGGCACGATCGAGCTTCCGGTGACCGCGAGCTACGACGACTGGATGCATGGGCTGTCCGCCCGGTTTAGCCCACGGCCGATCTTTCCCAAGGAGCATGTGCTTTCGATCTGGAAGGATGAACTGGACGAGGTTCGGGACTGGGGTGCGATGGTCACCACCGTCTTGCATCCGCAATGTAGCGGCCGTCCGATGCGGCTTCGTCTGCTACGGGAATTTCTCACCTATGCCAAATCTTGCTCCGATCTGTGGATCACGACGGGAGAGGCGATCGCGGCGAATTTCCAAAGTCACGAAGCGGCGACCCCTGAGAGCCGCGCCGGTCGCGTATCGCGATGAGCGCTTCTTAGGAGACTTCAATGCTCGTTTCTCGTCGTTCACTGTTACGGGCCGCCGCCGCAGCGCCGGCGTTCTCGCTGCCGGGGATCTTGCGCGCTCAGTCGCTGACCACGCTGCGCTTCATTCCCGTAATCGATCTGACCTTCGTCGATCCGATCTACTCCACGGCGCAGGTCTCCCGAAACCATGGCTTCATGGTCTACGACACCCTCTACGGCATGAATTCGGCCCTCGAGGTCTCGCCCCAGATGCTGTCCGGGCATGTCGTTTCCAACGGCGATCGGCAATGGGACCTCACATTGCGCGATGGTCTATTGTGGCATGACGGCGAGCGCGTGCTGGCGCGCGATTGCGTCGCGAGCATTCGAAGGTGGGCGGCCCGCGACGGGTTCGGCGCCGAGCTGATGGCGGCAACCGACGAACTGTCGGCGCCGGACGACCGCACCATCCGGTTCCGCCTGAACAGGCCTTTCCCTTTGTTGCCTGCTGCGCTCGGCAAATCCGCGATCCAGGCGCCGTTCATGATGCCCGAGCGGCTGGCGAGCCAGGACGCTTTCAAGCCGCTGACCGAGGTGATCGGCAGCGGTCCTTTCCGCTTCGTTGCGGACGAGCGTCTTCAGGGCGCGCGCAACGTCTACGCCCGCTTCGATCGCTATCAGCCCCGTCAGGACGGCAAGCCGGATTGGACCTCAGGTCCCAAAATCGTTCACTACGATCGCGTGGTCTGGACGACGATGCCGGACGCAGCAACAGGGGTCGCCGCGCTGCAAACGGGCGAGCAGGACTGGCAGGAGACAACACCGCACGATTTGCTGCCGGTGCTCAAGCGCGCCGGCCGCGTCGCCACGCGGATTCTCGACCCGCGCGGCTACACTTGCATGCTGCGCGTCAATCATCTGCAGCCGCCGTTCGACAATCCGGCGATCCGCCGGGCGCTGTTGGGCGCGATCGATCAGTCCGCTTTCATGACGGCGGTGGCGGGCGACGATCCGGCCTATCAGTTCTCGCCGATCGGATTCTTTGCGCCAGGCACGCCGATGGCGAGCGATGTCGGCCTTGACGTGTTTCGCGGGCCGCGCAACATGGCGAAGGTCAAAGCTGATTTGAAGGCCGCCGGCTACAATGGCGAGAAGGTCGTGCTGCTCGTCCCCACCAACTCGCTTGCACAAAAGCCGCTTGGCGACGTGGCGGCCGACATGCTGCAGCAGGCCGGCATGAACGTCGAATATGCGGGATTGGATTTCGGCACGGTGTTGCAACGGCAGCTGAAAAAGGACCCGATCGCCCAGGGCGGCTGGAGCGCCGGCGTCGGCAATTGGCAAGGCATCGATTGGTTGAATCCGGCTGGCAATTCGAATCTGCGCGGCGATAGCAAAGCCCCCGGCTGGTACAGAAGCGAGAAGATCGGGGTGTTGCGAAGCCAGTGGCTCGCCGCCGCCAATCTCGTCGAGCAGCAGCGGATCTGCCGCGACATCCAGGCGTTGTCGTTCGAGGAAATTCCTTACTTCCCGATCGGTCAGTACAAGCAGCCGACGGCGTACCGCACCAGCATCACCGGAATCCTCGACGGTACGGCCGTGTTCTGGAATGTGCGCCCGACATGAGCACAATCGCGATCTTCGGCAGCTATGTATTGTCGCGCAAGGATGGCGCGCAAGACGTGCTGCGCGATCATTGGGTGTTGCTCGAGGGCAGGCAGATTGCCGCCGTAACGCGCGACCGGCCCTCCGCCGCCGAGGTGTTCGACAGACCGGGCCGCTTTGTGCTGCCCGGCCTTTTGAATCTGCACAATCACTGCTTCAGTGAAGCCGTCGCCCGGACGCACACCGAGGACGGCAATGGTCGCCGCAACAATCAGAGCATCGTCTATACGGTGTTGCTGCCGCTGACCAAGCGCGGCGCCGAAATGTTGTCGCCGTCCGAGCGGCTCGCCATTGCGCGGCTCGGCATCCTGCAACTCCTAAAGGGCGGCGCGACCACGGTGATGGAGCCGTTCCGCAACACCATCCCGGAGATGTTCGACGCCGCGGAGGAGATGGGCATCCGTTTTTATGGCGCGCCCTATTTGTTCTCCACGTCGGATACCAAGGCCGGTCCGGACGGCGTGGTGCGCTATGCGGGCGATGATGGCCAAGCCGACATGGACACCTGGAACGCTTTGTACCATCGCTGGAATGGGCGCGGCGGCGGCCGGATCGGCCTTGCGATGAGCCCGCACGCCACCGACACATGTGGTCCGGATTTGCTACGAGCCTGCGCTGCCCGCGCGCGCGAACTCGACGTTCCCGTCACGACCCATCTCGCGCAGAGCCAGGCTGAGGTGGCGACGATCGGCGCACGTTATGGCGGTCGCACGCCGGCCGAATATCTCGACTGGCTGGGCTTGCTCGCACCAGATCTTTTGGCCGCACACTGCATCGCGAGCACCGACGACGATCTGAAGCTGATGGCGGCGAGAGGCGCAACGGTACTGAACTGCCCGCGCGTGTTTGCACGCGCCGGCGTCGCCGCGGCGTTCAGCCGGTTTGCGGGGGCAGGCGTCAAGACGGTGGTCGGAACCGATGGCTATAACATGGACCTTCTCGGCGAACTCAACGCCGCATCGATGATCTCGAAGATTGTGTCCGGTCGAGCGGATGTGGCAAGCGCGCCGGACCTGATCGAGTCAGTCACCGCAACCGCAGCCGCGCGCATCAAGCGACCGGACCTTGGGACGATCGCGCCGGGGGCAACCGCCGACCTCACCGTCGTCGACTTGACCCATCCCCACCTGCAGCCGCTGTTCGATCCGCGACGTGGGCTGGTCGCGCTTGGAAACCGCGCCAATATCGACCAGGTCATCATTGATGGGCGCGTGCTCATCGATGCCGGCCGATACATTCACGGCGACGAGACCGCAATTATTTCAGCTGCAACCGCGGCGATCGGCAAAATCTGGGATTTGCCGGAAGCTCAGGCGGCCTTCAATGGCTGACGGCTCCCGTAGATAGGCAAGGCGCTTCCGCCGCTTCCTTCACTGAAACATTCGGAGACTACAATGCCTTTCGATTTGATCCTGCGCGGCGGTCGGGTGATTGATCCCTCCCAGAAGCTCGACGCCGTGAGGGACGTCGCCTTCGCCGGCGGCAAGGTGGCCATGGTCGGAAACGAGCGCAAGGCCGATCCCGGAACTGATGTGCGCGACGTGTCGGGCTACATCGTCACCCCCGGCCTGATCGATCTGCACACCCACGTCTATTGGGGCGGCACCTCGCTCGGCATCGACGCCGAGGAGTTTTGTCGTACCTCCGGCGT
>DATBYN010000567.1:0-8927 GCA_036513695.1 Bradyrhizobium sp.
CGGACGACAGGATATCCAGCAGCCCCTCGCGGGCGAGATCGACGGCGGCGATGTTGCCGGAATGCGAGCCGCCGCGTACCACGTTCGGCGCTCCCATCAGGATGCCGATGCCGGCCTGATGCAACCCACGCGCGGCCTCCAAAGTGGTCGGAAATTCCGCGACCGAAACCTTATCGCGGACGGCGTCAATGACGTTCTCCTCGGTGGTGTCGTCGTGGCTGGCGAGCGGGATCTCATATTGATGGGCGAGGGCCACGATCTCGCGCATGTTGGTAGCCGCGTAGGCCTTCTGATACGCAAAGCGCCGTTCGAACAGCGTGTCGAGTTCGGCGTCGGTCATGCCGGCGCCCTTGCCGCGATAATAATCGCGGAGCTTGCCTTCGTCGCGAAACTGGCGTTGGCCTGGCGTGTGATCCATCAGCGACATCAGCCGCACGTCGGGTCGTCCAATCAGTTCCCTGGCTTCCTCGACCACGCTCGGCATCGGGATTTCGCAGCGCAGATGCAGGAAGTGATCGGCGCGCAAAAGATCGGCTTCGCGCGCGGCCGCGATCGCGTCTGCCATCAGGCCCGCTTTGCCGTCGACCTCCTCGGCGCCGTCCTCGCGCCAGACCCGTAGCGAATCCAGTACCGTCGTGATGCCCGACGTGGCGAGCTGCCCGTCATAGGAGACGACGGCCGCGATCGGGTCCCAGAACACTTTTGGGCGCGGCACGTAATGGGCTTCGAGATGGTCGGTGTGCAGTTCGATCAGGCCCGGCATCATCAGATCGCCGCCGGCGTCCTCGCTGCCCGCGGGAGCTTTACCCTCGCCATATCCGGCGATGCAGCCATCGACAAAAGTGATCCAGCCGTGCTCGATCACGCGATCCGCCAGCACGATCCTGGCGTTGCCGATAACGGTTTCGGACCTTGTCGAAGTCATCTCAAGTATCTTCCTTCAAGCCGCGGCGGCGAACGATGTCACGTCGACGACCCGGTCGGCGATCAGATGGCGGATCTCGTCGTCGTGGACGATCGCGGCCATAGCAACACAAGCGCGCTTCTTTTCGCCGATCAGATCGACCACCACAGTGCGATTGGCGGCATCGAGCGAGGCCGTCGGTTCGTCAAGCAAGAGGATCGGCAGATCCGAGATAAAACCGCGCGCGATATTGACGCGCTGCTGCTCGCCACCGGAAAAGGTCGAAGGCGGCAGCGCCCAGAGACGTTCGGGGATGTTGAGACGCCGCAGCAACTGCCCGGCTTTTTCCCGCGCCAAAGGTCGCGGCGTCCCATTGGCGATCAAGGGCTCGGCCACCACATCGACGGTCGGAACCCGCGGCACCGCGCGCAAAAACTGGCTGACATAGCCGATGGTGTCGCGGCGGACGCCCAGGATCTGCCGCGGCTCGGCCTTGGCGAGATCGATCTGTTCACCGTGGTGACGGACGCCGATGCGGCCGCTGTCACAGCGGTAATTGCCAAAAATCATTTTCAGGATCGAGGATTTGCCGGCGCCGGAGGGACCCGACAGCACCACGCATTCGCCGGCGCTCACCTGAAACGATACGCCACGCACCACAGGAAGCTGCACGCCACCCTGCAGATGCATCGTAAAAGTCTTTTCGGCGTTCACAATTTCGATCATCGCGGTCATCGGTTCGCTCATGCCGGCAAAATCGAAGAAACAAGCAACTGGGTATAGGGCTCGCGGGGATCGTCGAGCACCTGATCGGTCAGCCCGGTCTCGATGACGCGGCCGCCTTTCATCACCATGACCCGATGCGACAACAGCCGCGCGACCGCGAGATCATGGGTGACGACGATGGCGGCAAGGTCCAGCTCGCTCACCAGATTGCGCAAGAGGTCGAGCAGGCGCGCCTGCACCGACACGTCGAGCCCGCCGGTCGGCTCGTCCATGAACACCAGCCGCGGTTCCGTGACGAGATTGCGCGCGATCTGCAGCCGCTGCCGCATGCCGCCCGAATAGGTTCGCGGCGCATCGTCGATGCGCCCGGTATCGATCTCGACACGCTCCAGCCAGGATGACGCGGTGTTGCGGATATTGCCGTAATGGTTCCAGCCGACCGCCATCAATCGTTCGCCGACATTGGCGCCGGCCGACACTGCCATCCGCAAGCCCATGGCCGGGTCCTGGTGCACATAGCCCCAGTCGGTGCGGAACAGAAACCGCCGCTCGGCCTCGCCGAGCGCGGCAAGGTCGCGCAACACGCCGTCGCGCATCCGGTACGAGACGCGCCCAGCGCTCGGGGTGAGTTGCGCCGACAATAATTGCAACAGCGTGGTTTTGCCCGATCCGGATTCGCCGACGATCGCCAGCACTTCGCCGGGATAGAGCGCAAAGGAAACATCGCGGCAGGCGGTCAGCCGGCCATAGGATTTTGCCAGTCTGTCCGCGACCAAAAGCGGCGGGTCGCTTTCATGATCAGCCATGCGCCGCCTCCTTGTGAGGAGCCGCGTTTTCGGCGCCGCGATGACCACAGGCCTGACGGGTTTCGCAAAAGTCCGTGTCGGAACAGACGAACATCCGGCCGCCCTGGTCGTCGATGACGATTTCGTCGAGGTAGGATTCTTCCGCCCCGCACAGCGCACACGGCGCGTCAAAGCGGTAGCGGGTGAACGGATGGTCCTCGAAGTCGAGCGACTTGACCTGCGTATGCGGCGGTATCGCATAGATGCGCTTCTCGCGGCCGGCGCCGAACAATTGCAACGCCGGGCAATTGTCCATCTTTGGATTGTCGAATTTCGGCGTCGGCGACGGGTCCATCACGTAGCGCGCATTCACCTTCACCGGATAGGCGTAGGAAGTTGCGATATGCCCGAACCGTGCGATGTCCTCGTAGAGCTTTACGTGCATCAGCCCGTATTCGCCGAGCGCATGCATGCGCCGCGTCTCGGTCTCGCGCGGCTCCAGGAAGCGCAGCGGCTCGGGGATCGGCACCTGATAGACCAGCACCTGCCCGCCATGCAGCGGCGCTTCGGGAATCCGGTGCCGGGTCTGGATCACCGTTGCCTCCACGGTCGAGGTCGTGGTCGCAACACCGGCGGTCCTGGCAAAAAACTTGCGGATCGAGATCGCGTTCGTGGTGTCGTCGGAGCCCTGGTCGATTACCTTCAACACATCGTCAGGCCCGAGGATCGCTGCCGTCACCTGCACGCCGCCGGTGCCCCAGCCATACGGCATCGGCATTTCGCGGCTCGCAAACGGCACCTGATAACCGGGGATCGCGATCGCCTTGAGGATGGCGCGACGGATCATCCGTTTTGTCTGTTCGTCGAGATAAGCGAAATTGTAGGCCGGCGCGTTCATTCCGCGGCCTCCTGCAGTTCAGGCGAAGCGTCGGCCGCTTCGAAAAACTCCTTGCGCAGTTTGCGCAGCAGGCCGAGCTCGGACTGGAAATCCACATAATGCGGCAGTTTCAGATGCTCGACAAAACCGGTCGCCTGCACATTGTCGGAATGCGACATCACAAATTCTTCGTCCTGGGCGGGAGCGACGATCTCCTCGCCGAGCTCGCCGGCGCGAAGGGCGCGATCGACCAGCGCCATCGACATGGTCTTGCGCTCGCTCTGCCCGAAGGCGAGACCATAGCCGCGGGTAAAGCACGGCGCCTCGGTCGCCGAGCCCTTGAACTGATTGACCATCTGGCATTCGGTCAGGGTGATCGGGCCGAGCGGTACGGCGAAGCCGACGTCTTCGGCGAAAAATTCCACCTCGACCTCGCCGAGACGGATTTCGCCGGCGAACGGGTGATTGCGGCCATAGCCGCGCTGCGACGAATAGCCGAGCGCCAGCAGGAACCCTTCGTCGGCGCGCGCCAGATTCTGCAGCCGCAAGTCGCGGTCGGCGGGAAAACTGAGGGGCTCGCGGGTGAGATCGCCGACCTGGGCATCGCTATCCGCCTCGGGCGAAGGTTCGATCAGGCCGTCCTGTCCCAAAATATCGGTGACGCGCGGCGTCGCCACGGGCGAAGCTTCCGATGTCACGGGCGGCTCGGGAAGAAAACCGTCGGCGAGCTGCGGGTCCAACAGGCGATGGGTGTAATCGAAAGTGGCCCCGAGGATTTGGCCGCCCGGAATATCCTTGAAGGTCGAAGAAATCCGGCGGCGCAGGCGCATGTTGCCAGTGTCGACCGGCTCGGTTGCGCCGAAACGCGGCAAGGTGGCGCGGAATGCGCGCAGCAGGAAAATCGCCTCGATCATATCGCCGCGCGCCTGTTTGATCGCAAGCGCGGCCAGTTCTCGATCATACAGCGAGCCTTCAGCCATCACACGGTCGACCGCAAGGCTGAGCTGCCCGGAAATCTGATCCAGCGAGATCTCGGGCACATCGCGATCGCCGCGCCGCTCATGCGCCAACAGGCGATGGGCGTTCTCGATGGCGCGTTCGCCTCCCTTGACGGCGACATACATGCGTTAGCCTCCCTTCGCGACGAGGCGCGTGGTGCGGGGTATCGCGACAACGCTATCGCCGGCCACCAGCACCACGTCGATGCCGCGCGGAAACAGCGTCTGATTGATCTCGAGCCGCTCGAACAGGTCCAAAGGCTGGATCGTGGCCTGCACCATTGCGGTGCCGTCGATGCCGGGGCCGCGTAGTTCGAAACTGGGACCCTGCGCCAGACTTTCCACCTGAATAATCAGAGTGGTCGAGCGATCGGGATATTCGTTGCTGCCAAACGCAAAGCGATCGAGCGCGGGAAGCGCGCCCGGATCGCCTATCAGCGCAAAATGGCAGATCGAGGAATCCTCGATCACCGGCGCGCCGGTGTGGAATTTGAGCCACTTTTTCACGTCCGAGGTCTCGGACATCTTGGGGTCGAGCCAGATCGGCGTATCGTGATCGAACAATGTCAGCGCAATCGCCGCGCTGCCGCGCATCATCACGGCCGGCGCGCCGGTCGTAGCCACGATGCGCGCAACGCTGCCGGGGCGCGCCATTGCATCCATCACTGAACGGAACGTCGATTGCGCCGACAACACCTTGTCGGCAAACCCTGCGGGCAGTTCGGCAACTGTGGTCATCACTCAACCCTCACCGCGCACCAACGTGTAGAAATCAACCCGCGTTGCCGCGGTCTCCTTAGCCTTCCGGTTTTGTATCGAGAGCATGACCGCGCGCAGCGGCGCGAGCACGTACTCTTCCACGGCATCGGCAAATTCGTTTGACTGCACCATCGCGTCGCACAGCGCGATCATCTGCGCCTTCTGCCGGTCGCGGCCGAGCGTGTAGCCAAAACCCACCTCTCCGCTCGCGAGCCGGACCGCGGCGCGCGAAACCGTGGCCTCGCCGAGATTGAACGGCGCGCCGTCGCCGCCGATGCGGCCGCGCACCATGACGAGACCGTTCTCGCCCTCGCGCAGATCTTCGTAAGCCGGAACCGTGATCGTTTCGAGACGGCTGGCAATCTCGGCCGCATCGGAATGCGCCAGCACCGCCATCGCCGCCTGGCGCTGCGCCTGCTTGCTGTCCTTGGCGTTGTCCTTGCCGTTCTTGCCATCTTTGCCGGTCGCAGTCATGTCGGCCCTTGTCAGAATCAAGTTGTCTATGATACTAGACAACTTGATCGAGAAAGGCCAGTGACCGTTTCGTGACAAAGGGATGATTTTTCTGATGCCTCTGCGTGTGCTTTTCCTTGGGCGTTCCGCGCCATGAGCACGCAGGATGCAGCCTCCGGCGTGGCGCTATGGCGGCAGGTCGCCGACGGGATCGAGCGCGGCATCGCCAATGGCAGCTTTGCCGCGGGCGAGAAACTGCCGGGCGAGACGGAGATCGCCGAGACCTATCGCGTCAATCGCCACACCGTGCGCCGTGCGCTGGCGGCGCTCGCCGAACGCGGCCTGGTGCGCGCCGAGCGCGGCAGCGGGACCTATGTGGAAGCCCAAAAACTCGCTTATCCCCTGCGCTCGCGAACGCGCTTTTCGGAAATCGTCGGCGCCGGCGGCCAGGAGCCGCGAGGTCAATTGATCGACGCGTCGCAAGACGTCGCAACGCGCGAGCTGGCGCGCGCGCTTGGACTGAAGACTGGCGAGCCACTGATCCGGATCGAAGCGCTGCGCTCGGCCGACCGCACACCGATCTGTATCAGCACCACCTGGCTCTCGGCCGAACGCTTCCCCGACGCCGGCGGCGTCTTCGCCTCCGTCCGCTCCATGACAAAACTGCTCGCGCATTACGGCGTCCGCGATTATCGCCGGGCCTCGACCAAGATCACCGCGGCGATCGCGGACGCGACCGACGCCGCCCGGCTCGACCTTGCGCTCGGACGTCCGGTCCTCGTGGTCGATGCCACCGACGTCGATACCAACGGTACACCGCTCGTGACCAAGCGCTCGCGCTTTGCCGCCGAGCGCGTCGAATTTTTGGTGGAGAATGGCTGAGGACTGAGCGCGCGATATACGCTCTTATTCTCCCAAACGGTGCCTCGACGAACAAGTCTTTCAGCTGCGGCAATTACCCTATCTGACGTCTTCGCGCTTCCTCCGCGTGCGGCATCAGGAAGGCGGCAAGGTCTTCGATGACCTCAGCTAACGAAGCGGGTGTTACGGCAACGTCCTTGACGAAAGCGGTCCACTGTTGTTGTTTGGTGGGATCTTCGGCAAATGCGGGCGTGAGCGCATCGGGCCGGTCGGCCGGGATTTCCGTCTTGCGACGTGCAAAGGTTGCCGCAACCGCCCGTGCGAGCCGGTCGCCCTCGAAGTCGTATGACCGCGCCAACATCCAGACATCGTAAAAATCCTTCATGCGGCTGTTAGCGCGGCCCAGCATCACCATTGCCTGGAATTTCTCGGCAACGACGGTCTCGTATGGATAGGCACGAAGGCGTGGCACGGGTTGATTCAGCAAGACCGACAGTTCGATCTCGGTGAGACCCGGCTCAACCGCGTCACCAAAGCCAATATCGACAAGCACCCTCACCTTCGCGCCGTCAACGGTAGCGGTCGTCTTGATCCGTAGCCCACCATATTGCGCGTCGTCACGAATGCGATCGACGGCAAGTCCATCGATATCGAAGACGACCGCGTCGTCTGCCTTCAGTGTGCAGATTTCCCGAAAGACTCCGATGATTGCGTCAGGATCGGAATCCCCAAATCCAAGCAGATCAAGGTCGCGCGTTGGACGGTAGGGATCATCCACCCAGGTTCTCACGAGCATCGCGCCCTACAGGACGAAACGCTCTCGATATTTGCTTGAACCCAGGCGGTAGAGCAGCCGCTCGAGCGCGTAACGCGTCAACAATATCTCAAATGGCTGGTTGCGTTCCTTCGCAAGATTGAGCAGCCGAGCCCTGACGGAGGCGCCGAGATTTTGAACCGGCTTACGCATCCACGATTAGCGCCTCCAGGCGAGGCTGTACGACCTTCTGCCAAATACCGGCCTCGATCGCATATTGCGCAATCTCGGCGGGCGTGGCCTTGCGAAGCCGCAAGGCCTCTTTCATGCCCCGGACTGCCTCGGTAATGCTCGTCTGCGAACCATAAAAGGCTTTGTGTCGTTGAGCGTGCCGGAAAAGATCGACGATGGTCTTGGCGGGTGAATAGATGCGAACGGGAACGCGCTCAATGATGTGCGTATGAATTCCCTTATCGAACACCTTCGGGCCAAATCGGATAATCTCGATTCGCGGACGGGTAATCTTCGGACGCCAATCCCTGGCGCCGATACCCATCCAAACAGCGGCCGGCATACGATCAGTCAGTTCATGAAAGGCGAGTGCGGAGTCGAGGCAGATCACACCGTTCGGCACGATCTTCGCGGCTTCCGCGAGCGCGTGATTTGCATCCAGCGGAGCATCGGGAAGCTGATAGAGTCCACGGCTCAGTTGGTTGACGAGGCCCTTCCGCTCCATGCGCGAAATGGTGGTGGCGCTGATACCCTGTTCGATAAATTCGGACAAGCACAGCATGCCACGCTCGTGAAGCAGTGATGTTGCGCGATCTTCCTGACGATTTGGGGTCGTTTCCATCTCGAGATGGATGATACAAAACCTTGCCAAAGTCAATACTTCCACGAGGTTTTATTACAAATATTCGCAATAAGGCTTTGAAATTACGACATTTCTTGAATTCCTGTCGGATAGGGATCGGGTGCCCTCATACGACCGCGCGGCGTCCGATGATCGCGAAGCGAAGCTTGCTCGAGATCCAGTCGATCGCGGCGACCGCTACCAAAATCATCAAAATCAGGAACGACACCTTCTGCCATTCCAGCACGCGGATTTGCTCGGCCAGTTGCAGGCCGATGCCTCCGGCGCCGACAATGCCGATGATGGTCGCCGAGCGCGTGTTCGACTCGATGAAATAGAGCACCTGTCCCGCGATCACAGGCAACACCTGCGGCAAAAGGCCGAAGCGGATTTCCTGCAGCGCATTGCCGCCGGAGGCGCGGATGCCCTCGACCTGTTTCTTGTCCGCGCCTTCGATCGCCTCGGAGAACAATTTGCCGAACGCGCCGAAATCCGACACCGCGATCGCCAGCACGCCGGCAAACGGCCCGAGACCAACGACGTTGATCCAGACCAGCGCCCAGATCAGCGTATCGACGCCGCGGATCGAATCGAGGAACCGGCGAATCGGAAATCTGAAGATGTTCGATGGCACGATGTTCTTGGCCGCGAGCAGGCTCACCGGCAGCGCGAACACCGCGGCAAGCGTGGTGCCCAACAGCGCGATCGACAGGGTCTCGCCAAGGGCTTTCAGATAGAGCGGAAGCGAGGAACCGGGATCGGGCGGGATCATCATCATCGTGATCCAGCCGAGTTGATGCAGACCCGACAGCATCCGCGCCGGCGAGAAGCCGAGGTGAACGAGACCAAAGACGAAAATTCCCAACGCACCGATCAGCATCAGCGGCGTTGCGAGCTGCGCGGACAGCGGCCGCTCGAAAATCGAAGGATATCGCGCGTGCAGTCCATCCGAATCCG
>DATBYN010000568.1:0-3486 GCA_036513695.1 Bradyrhizobium sp.
CAACGTGACGCTGCCGCAGCGCACGGCGACCAGCGCGTCGGCGCGCATTTCCAGCGGCAGGGTGTCGCCGACCTTCAGCTTCATCAATTCCTTGAGCGGGATCTCGGCCTCATACAGCACGGCATCGACGGCGATCTGCGCCTGCGCGACTTCGGTAGCAAAATGGCCTTCCCAGATCGGATCGCGGCCGAATTTTTCGCCCATGAACATCTGCAGCAGCACGGGGCGGATCGGCTCGATGGTCGCATAGGGCAGCAGCAATTCGATATTGCCGCCGCGATCTTCCATGTCGATATGCAGCCGCACCAGGATGGCGGCGTTGGCGGGCCGGCTGATGGCGGCAAAGCGCGGATTGGTCTCGAGCCGGTCGATCGAGAACGTCACCGGCGACAGCGGCCGGAACGCCTGCTCGGCATCGGCCATCACGACTTCGACCAGCCGCTTGACCAGGTTGGTTTCGATCGTGGTGTAGGGGCGGCCTTCAATTCGAATCGCGGTCTGGCCGCGGCGGCCGCCCAGCAGCACATCGATCATCGAATAGATCAGGCTGGAATCAACCGTTGCGAGGCCAAAATTTTCCCATTCCTCGGCCTTGAACACGCACAGCACGGCCGGCAGCGGGATCGAATTCATGTAGTCACCGAACCGCACCGAGGTGATGCGGTCGAGCGAGACTTCGACGTTGTCGGACGTGAAATTGCGCAAGCTCGTGGTCATCAGCCGCACCAGGCGGTCGAACACGATTTCGAGCATCGGCAGACGCTCGTAGGACACCATCGCCGAATCGATGATGGCGCGGATGCCGGAATGGTCGTCGAGACTGACCTCGCCGACATTGAAGCCGAGCAGGTTGTCGATTTCTTCCTGCGAGAGGACCCGCTCGCCGCCGTTCTTGCCGCCGCCGAAATCGCGGCTGCCGTCTTCGACCATGGCGGCCCATTGCAGCGCCATGGTGCCGGAGAGTTCATTGGCGGCAGCCGCCGCCGCCGCCTCCGCCGGATCCTCCGAATCGAGCGAGGCTTCCCATTGGGCTGCGATTGCATCCTGGTCGTCTAGAGGGTTGCCCACCATGTTCCTAGAACCGCCCCGTCACTGAACCACGATTTCCTTGAACAGCACCGCGCTGACCTGGGTCGGCGCCACCGCAAGGTTGACCCGTTTGGTCAGTTCTTCCTTCAGCCGAAACAGGCCGGCCGAGCCGTTGATATCGGCCGGCCGCAATTCGCGCAGATAGGTCTGGAAGATATCGGTGACCCGCGGCATCGACGGCTTGATCACCTCGACCAGCTTCTCTTCCTTGACCTCGAGCATCACCTTGACCTTGAGATATTGCACGCGCTCGCCGGGGGCGCCGACCAGATTGACCAGCATGTCCGGCACCTCGATGAACGACGGCGGCTTGGGCGGCGGCGCCTCGGCGTGCACCTCTTCACCGCTATGGCGGAAGAAGAAGAACCAGGTCGCGCCGCAGCCGATGATGACGAGTAGCCCAACGGCTGCGATGATCAGCTTGAGTTTGCCCTTTGGCGCCGGAACGGCCTCCGCGCCCTCGGCCGCTCCCTCTGCCTGCTCGTTGTCCGCCATCGTGCCCCGCGCAATTTGCGAAAATGTGAAGCGATGCCGCCAGCAGGGCTTTTCAGGACGCGAGACAGATGCCGCCAGCGCACACGCGCTTTGTTACCCATCGAACGCTACGGTAATAATGGTTAATGGAACCTTTCTTTTGCGCAGCCACTGGGAAAAACTTGCCGGGCAAACATGGTCAACAAGACCTTTCTGCCGCCCTCGCAAGACCGCTTCCGAGCGCTTAAACCCCTATAAAATCGCCATTTTCTGAGTTGGCACGACTTTCGCTGACATCACAGGGAACCGCGGCTTGGGAGAGCTTGGCGGTTCGCCTGATCCGCAAAACCGAGCCTGGGAGGGTTTTGCTCGCGGATCGCAAGCAAGGGGAGAACCACGATGGAGAATGCGCTTCTCGTCGGACTTTCGCGGCAGATGGTGTTGGAGCGGCAGATGGATGTCATCGCCAACAACGTCGCGAACGTCAACACCAACGGTTTCAAGGCCGACCGGTCGATGTTTGAGGAGTACCTCAACTCCGGCGCCCACGAAGACAATTTCATCCCGAGCGACCGCCGCGTCAGCTACGTGCAGGACCGCGGCACCTTCAAGGATCTTACGGCGGGTCCGACCGAGCTGACCAAGAACCCGCTCGATGTCGCGATCGACGGCCGGGGTTTTCTGGTGGTGCAGACGCCGGCCGGCGAGCGCTACACCCGCGACGGCGGACTGACCATCAACAATCAGGGCCAGCTGGTCACGGCATCCGGCAATCCCGTGCTCGGCAACGCCGGCCCGATCGTGTTCCAGCCGACCGACCACGACATCTCGATCGCCACCGACGGCAACATCACCGTGCTCGAAGGCATCAACCGGATCGATGCGGTGCGCGGCAAATTGCGCATGGTCTCTTTTGCCGACGCGCAAAAGCTCCTGAAGGAGGGCTCAAATCTCTATTCGGCGGGCGCGGGGGTGGCGCCGGCGCCCGACACCGCCTCGAAGGTGAAGCAGGGCTTTGTCGAAAAATCCAATGTCAACTCCGTCATCGAAATGGCGCACATGATCGACGTGACGCGCACGTATACGCAGATGGCGACATTATTGCAGGCGCAGAGCGATCTGCACAAATCGGCGATCGAAAAACTCGCCGACGTCCCGGCGTAGCGTTCGTTCGGTCGAACGAGCCTCTACTTAACTCTTTGACTAAGCATGATCTGATCCGAAAACCGGCGACACGTTTCGGGATCATGCTTGAAGGAAATAGATCATGCGCGCTCTTTATACCGCAGCGACGGGAATGGCGGCCCAGGAACTCAACGTCCAGGTGATCTCCAACAACATCGCCAACATGCGCACCACCGGCTACAAGAAGCAGCGCGCGGCGTTCCAGGACCTGATCTATGACCATGTGCGCCGGGTCGGCGCGCAGGCCTCCGATCAGGGCACCATCCTTCCGGTCGGCGTCGACATCGGCGGCGGCGTCAAGACCGTCGGCACGCCGCGATTGATGACGCAAGGTACGCTGTCGCAAACCGGCAACGATCTCGACATCGCGATCCGCGGCGAAGGCTTTTTCAAGATCCTGATGCCCGACGGCAGCTTCACCTATACCCGCGACGGCACGTTCCAGATGGACAACACGGGACGCGTCGTCAACGCGCAAGGCAACCCGGTGCAGCCGACCATCACGATCCCCCAAAATGCCTCCGGCATCACCATCAACGCGCAAGGCCAGCTTTCGGTGACCTTGCCGGGATCGACCACGCCGACGCTCGTCGGCCAGATCGGGCTCACGCGCTTCATCAACAAAGCGGGCCTGCAGCCGATCGGCGACAATCTGTTCACGGACACGCCGGCGTCAGGCCCGCCGCAGGACGGCATCGCCAACACCGACGGCTATGGCGACATGCAGCAGAGCAATCT
>DATBYN010000569.1:0-3499 GCA_036513695.1 Bradyrhizobium sp.
TCCTTGTCGGCGAGCACGTCGGCATTGACCGTGCCGAAGGTCGTCTCGGGCTTGTGGTGGAAGCCGTCGTAGAAGGCCTGGATGATCTCTTCCTTGAAGCGGCCGGGGCGCGAGTGCGCGCGGACCACGACTTCGCGCTCGGCCTCCGTGAACTCGGAAAAAGCGATACCGAGCACGTCCATCTCGACACCGGCGGTAACGAGCGCGATGACGGGATGCATGTGCGGCGGGATGCCGGGTGTCGTGTGCAGCGCGATCGCCGTCCAGACTATCTCGATGTCCCGCTCGGCTATGCCATGGCTGCGGAGGAAGTCACGGGCAGCATTGGCGCTGTCGACCTCGAAACGCTCATGCGCGCTCGCATGCGCCGGGGTGAGGCCCATGTCGTGGAACATGGCGCCGGCGTAGAGGAGCTCGGGATCGAAGCGGAGGCCGCGACGCTTGCCGGTCAGCGCGCCCCAGTAATAGACCCGGCTCGAGTGATGGAACAGCAGCGGCGGCTCGGTATCCCTGACCAACTCGGTAACTTCACGCGCCAGTTTGCTGTCAGGAATGACAACACCCGCTACTGGGCTGAGCGTTGCGTTGCGCGCAGATGATGTTACTGACGTCATAGATCACTCCCTCAAGGTTTTGTTAGGCTCTCAACAGCTGCGGATCGACCGGCAGTGCCCTGATCCGTTTGCCGGTTGCCGCATAGATCGCATTGCAGATGGCGGGCGCGGTCGGCGGCACGCCCGGTTCGCCGACACCGCCCGGCAAATGATCGTTTTCGGCGAAATAGACGTGGGTCTCCGGCGTGATATCGATGCGCGGGACGAGGTAGTCGGTGTAGTTGCTTTGCTCGACGCTCCCGTTTTTCACGGTGATGTGGCTGTAGAGCGCATTGCCGATGCTCATGATCGCGGCACCCTCCAATTGCGCGCGCACACGATCGGGGTTGACGATCGTGCCGCAATCGATCGCCATATCGAGCCGCGGTATCGTGACCTGGCCGTCATTACCGACAGCGACATGCGCGACCACGGCCACATAGCTCAGAAAGCTGCGATGGACGGCAATGCCGCGGCCTTGCCTCGGCGGCAGCTTTTGACCCCAATTGCTGTTCGCGGCGACGAGGTCGACGACACCCCGCAAGCGTCCGGTGTCGATCAGGTACTGGTCGGCGATCCCAGGAGCGAGTTGGTCGACGCCGTAATTCGGGTAGTCGACGCCGACGCCCAGCGCCTTCAAGTCGAGGATCCGCGGCGGCCCGAGCAGGTCTCGCAAATATTCGACCGGGTCCTTGCCCGCTGCGGACGCGAGCTCGTCGACAAACGAGCAGACCGCAAAGGCATGCGGGATGTTGTAGACCGAGCGATACCAGCCGATGCGCACATGGTTTGCCACGGCGCCGTTCTCACAGCGCACATTGGGGATGTTATAGGGCATGTCGACCACACCCTGGCCGAGCTCGCCGCCGCTGCCGTAAACGACATCCGGCTGGAAGGTCGCCTCGATTGCGGGGAACACGGTGCGATGCAGCCAGGCATTGGCACGCCCGTCTTGATCGAGCGCCGCTTCGAGGTGCTGCGCGCAGATTGCGTGGTAATAGTCGTGCTGTATGTCGTCCTCGCGGGTCCATGTTACTTTGACCGGGCCGCCGACCATGCGCGACAGCAGGGCCGCTTCGGCGACATAGTCCGGCTTCGACTTGCGGCCAAAACCGCCGCCGAGCAGGGTCACATTGACGGTGACGTTCGCTTCGTCGATGCCGAGGACCTCAGCGACGGTCTGGCGGACCTGATGCGGATTCTGCGTCGGCGACCAGGTCTCGCAGGTATTGGCGACCCAGTGCGCGACTGCATTGGGCACTTCCATCTGGGCATGTGCCAGATGAGGGACAAAATAGTCGGCGGATACCCGCCTGACCGCTGACGCCAGCGCACCGTCGACATCGCCGTGGTTTCGCACGACTTTGCCCGGCTCCTTGGCCGTCGCTTCGAGCTCGGCGCGGTAGGTAACGCTGTCGTGGCCGGCATTTGGCCCGTAATCCCACTCGATCTTGAGGCGCTGGCGGCCTTGCTGCGCCGACCAGGTGTTGCTGGCAATGACAGCGATGCCACCCAGTGGCTTGAAACCCGACGGCATCGGGGTCGCCGGGATCTCGACGACCCGTTCGACACCGGCGACCGACAGCGCTTCCTTTGGGTCGTAGAATTTGACCTTGCCGCCATAGACCGGGCAGCGCTCGACCGAGGCATACTTCATGCACGGGAGCGTCAAGTCGATGCCATAAGTCGCGCGGCCGCGGACGATGTCCGTGAGGTCCACGATCGCATGCGGTTTGCCGATATAGCGCCAGTCTTTCCGATCCTTCAGCCGCACCTGGTTCGACGCCGGCACCGGCATCGTCGCCGCGGCTTTCGCGAGGTCGCCATAGGCAAGCTTGCGGCCGCTGGAAGCATGCACGACGAAACCGTTTTGCCCATGGCATTCGCCGGCCGGGACGTTCCAGGTGTCGGCTGCGGCGGTTTCGAGCATCTGGCGCGCGGTGGCACCGGCCGTCCGCATCGGCCCAAAGAATTGCCACGTGCTCCGCGACCCGTCGGTGTTCTGGTCGCCGTATTTCGGATCGCCTTGTCCTTGGACGATCTTGACGCGGCTCCAGTCTGCCTCGAGCTCGTCGGCCAGCACCAATGGCAAATCAGTTTTGATCCCGGTGCCCATCTCGGAGCGGCTTGCGACGATGGTCACAAGACCCGAGCCGTCAATGGAAAGAAAGGCATTGGGCTGAAACGGCGGTATTTCGGCCGCCTCGGCAAAGGGGAGCTTGCGAAACCCGACATGAAAGCCGAGAACGAGCCCCGAGGTGGTGGCGGCGCCTTTGAGCACATCTCGCCGGCTAAGATTGGTGATGACAGTCATCCCACCGACTCCGTTGCTGATTTGATGGCCTGCCGGATGCGCAGATAGGTGCCGCAGCGGCAGATGTTGCCCGACATGGCATCGACGATCTGCTGATCGCTCGGCTTCGGCGTCTGTTTGATCAGCGCCGCGGCCTGCATGATTTGACCGGCCTGGCAATAACCGCACTGGGGGACGTTGTTCGCCTCCCAAGCACGCTGCACCGGATGGCTACCGTCGGCACTGAGGCCCTCGATCGTGACGATCTCGTGTCCCTGCGCGTCGGCCAAGGTCGTCAGGCAGGAACGAACCGCCTGGCCGTCGATATGCACAGTGCAAGCGCCGCAGGCGCCGACCCCGCAGCCGAATTTGGTACCGGTCAGGCCGACGATGTCGCGAATGGCCCATAAGAGCGGCATTTGCGGATCGGCATCAATAGTGTGCTGGACGCCGTTGATCTTGATCTGTGGCAAGGGAATTCTCCGGCGGAAATTCAGAATGCCGACTGAGCGGCCCGTGTCATTTCTTCAGCGTGTGGAGATAGGCGATCACGTTCTGTCGATCGCTTTCGCTGGGAAGATTGACGAACATTTTTGTCCCGTGAACGTCCCCG